>JAZRHX010000112.1:0-5415 GCA_045644985.1 Clostridia bacterium
AATCTGGATACCACGAACGCCTCCGCTTACAGCCACAAAATCGTGAAGAATTACCGTTTCATCTATATAGGTAGGAAAATGTTTCTTCATACCAATGGGACTGCAACCACCTCGAATATACCCTGTAATGCCAAGTAAATCTTTTACGTGAAGCATTTCCACGCTTTTATTACCGGAAACCCGCGCCAACGTTTTTAAATCCAAGGTTTCCCCCACAGGAATACAGGCAACCACGTAACCGGTCTTATCCCCTTTTGCAACCAAGGTCTTAAACATCATAGAGGGATCCATCGCCAGTTGCTTAGCCAGATGTTCCCCGGACAGGTCATTCTCGTCCACTTCATACGTTTTATAGTCGTAAAATATATTCATTTTATCCAACATGCGCATGGCATTGGTTTTATTGATTTTCTCTTTCAAAGGAATCGGCCCCTTTCCACCAGGGTTATTCTATCACATTTTACGAAATAAGCATACCATAATATGGAACTGAATATTTACGGAGGGAGTTCTATGAAAAAATGCGGGCATTGCCCCGACTATATGTCTATTCCCATGGACGGTCCGTCCATGCTTGAAATGGATGGCATCCGCTATGGTGAGCCGCTCGCCACCATATTTGTACACCGTCAGCCTGAGAACAGCGCCATGTATTCCGTGTGCGAAGCTTTTGAAAACGGAACCGTATATCCTGCTTTGAATATGCCCTACGAAGGGCCTTTCTGCTGCAAACCCGGAGGTGATCTCCATGGATAAAAACAAAATGTCCTGCGAGTTAATGGCTTTGACCTTTGCACTCAACGATTTGAATCTGTATTTGGATACGCATCCCCAGGATCGGGAAACCATTAAATTATACAACAATATTGTGAACAAGCGTAAAGTACTTGCTGAAACTTACCAAGCTATGTACGGTCCTTTGCTTGCTTACCAGTACAGCGGTTCCGATGAAAAATGGGATTGGGTAGACGATCCTTGGCCTTGGCAGAGAAAGGAGTGTGACAAATAATATGTGGTTATATGAAAAGAAACTTGCTTTCCCTGTAAACATTAAGAAACCGGATCCCCGTATGGCCAAATTGATTATTACCCAATACGGCGGTGCCGACGGCGAGTTGGCCGCTGCACTTCGGTATTTGAGTCAGCGTTTCACCATGCCCACCGGGAAGACACGAGCTTTATTAAATGACATCGGAAGCGAAGAGTTGGGCCATTTGGAAATGGTAGGCGCCATCTGCACCCAGCTTTTGGAAGGCGCCGACTGTAAACTTTTGAAAGAGGCCGGCTACGATACTTCCTACGTGGAGCACGGCGTAGGCGTCTATCCCCAAAATGCTGCCGGCGTGCCTTTTAGCGCGGCTTACTTGCAATCTAAGGGCGATCCCATTACGGATTTAACCGAGAATTTGGCGGCCGAACAAAAGGCTAAGAAGACGTACGAATATTTGATTGATATGTGCGACGATCCCGACGTTTTGGAGCCTTTGCGCTTCCTTAGGGAGAGGGAAATTGTGCATCTCCAGAGATTCGGTGAAGCTCTGGAAATGGTACGAGATTTGAGAAACGAGAAGAAGATTTTCTATTAAGCTATAGAATTTGTTTTTCGAGAGACCACCTTCTCTGGGCATACCACACGATAAAAAGTATCGCTATGCCCAGCCCAAAATTCAATCTTAAAAAGTGCGCAAAAAGACCGTATAAAACTGCCGGCAGATAATCTGCCGGCAGAAAAATCGTGTCTACTTGACAAATAGCTGTTTATGTTCTCAAAACAGTCCTGTATAGAACGCTTTTAAACAATGGATTACTCCGGCTTCTTTGTTCCGCACTTGCCGCAGAAACCACCTTTAACAGCAGCGCCGCAATTTGCACAGTAGTAAACTTCCTTTGTACATACAAAAGGAGCCGCAATCTTACCAACAAGGGTCTTAGAGAAATCTTTGCCTTTAATAAGGTCGATAATTGCAATCACTGCAAAAACAACTGCTGCAACCGTAACAAGGAACAATACAACTTCAAAAATATCCGTCAAAGTTTCGCTGAAAGGTTCCTTTTCAGAAATAGAAGAAAAGATATCTTCATCATCCTTGCTCCATTCTTCAATCTTTACAACGATGCGCATAACGCAATTAAATACTACCTGCAAAGAAAGAACGCCAAAGTAAAGCACGCCGGCACCTACAACAGGAAGGACAGCGTTATTATCCTCGCTCTGCTTTGCGAATACCATTGCAGTAATCAGTAAGCCAACCATAATCAATGCAGCATAATTGATGCCTACAAAAAAGGAAACTGCGATTAAAACGTATGCGATAACTGCCAACAATTTAAGATTCTTCTGTGTTCTGTCCATAACAAAACCTCCTATAAAAGTTACGGACACATTTTACAACATCATTCACAGATTGTCAATAATTTACGGCATCACAACGTCCTTTAAAATCCCGTTCAAATAAGCGATTGCAACCCCATAATTGGTGATGGGCACCCCCTGTCCACGAGCCTTCTCAACGCGGGACAAAACGTACTTGCGATTAAACATACAACCGCCGCAATGAATGATTAAATCGTAGGGCGTCAAATCCCCGGGGAAATCCACGCCGTTCACTACGTCTACCTGTAATTCCTGCCCAAAACGCTTCCTAAGCATAGCCGGAATCTTCACACGACCGATATCCTCCGACATAGGTGCGTGGGTACAAGCTTCTGCAATCAGCACCCGAGAATCCGCCTTTAAATGATCAATGGCCGCAGCGCCTTCCACAAAGGTTTTCAAATCCCCTTTGTATCCTGCCATCAGTACAGAGAAAGACGTTAGGGCACTTTCAGCCGGTTTCAAATCATAGACCACGCGAAAAACTTGGGAATCTGTAATAATTAACTTAGGCGGCATTTTCAAAGCCTCTAGCGTTGCTTCCAGTCGGTCCGTAGTACAGCAGGTCGCAGTGCATTTTCGGTCCAATAATTCTCTTAAAGTCTGCACTTGGGGCAGAATCAACCGTCCTTTGGGTGCCTGAATATCCTGGGGCATCACCAGAAGCACGCTGTCTCCCGTAGCTACCAAGTCTCCTAATATAGAAACCGATTCAAAATCTTCGGGAAGGGTTCGAATCAAACGACTGCGAAGGGCTTCCACACCAGTTCCGTCTTTGCTGCTGACGGCAATGGCAGGTGCGTTCGCCATGGTTTCTGCGGCTTCCAAGCGGCGCGTCACTTCTTCAGGAGGTAAAATATCCATTTTACTCACCACCGGAATCACAGGCGTGTGGGAAGCTTCAAGCCTTGACACCCACTCCCTATCTGTTTCATCCGGCATCTCCCCCAGCAAAAGCAAGGCAATATCCGTTTTCTCCAGGGCTTCCGCCGTTTTCTCCACGCGAAGAGCACCCAACTCTCCTACGTCGTCGTAGCCGGCGGTATCAATCCACACCACAGGACCTAATCCGTGAATTTCCATGGATTTATAAACCGGGTCCGTAGTGGTGCCGGGAGTATCCGAAGTAACGGCGATGGCTTGACCGGTTAAAGCGTTCAGCACGGAAGACTTGCCACTGTTTCTTTTTCCGAAAATCCCGATGTGAAGTCGGGAGGCTCTCGGAGTATCTTGTAAAGACATTTTACACACGCCTCCTTTATTAGAAGCGGAAATCTCGCTCCCCTGCCTCGATAGCGATTAAATTCTCCTGGGCACGTGTACGCACCTTATCGCTGGGTACCCGCTTCATCTCTTCGTCAATGACTTTCAAACCTTTCTTCAGCGTATCGGGTGACGCGTAGTCCATCAAGTACTCTTTCAGCGTCATCAGGGCGTTTGGCTGGCAACAGTTGGCAATCTGCCCACTTTTTGCTAAAGACATAAAACGGTCGCCTGTGCGGCCTTCCCGATAACAAGCGGTGCAGAAACTGGGAATGTGACCCAGTGTAAGCAACCAATTCACTACTTGATCCAGCGTCCGATTGTCGCTAATGTCAAACTGCGCGGAGTTCTCGTCTTCCCCTTCGTCTGCATAACCGCCTACGCTGGTGCGCGAGCCGCCGCTGATTTGGGAAACGCCCAATTCCAGCACCTTTGCCCGGGTCTTGGCGGATTCCCGGGTAGAAATAATCATCCCCGTATACGGTACCGCAATGCGAATCACCGCTACAATCTTCTGGAAGATTTCATCGCTGATGGCATTCTCAAATTCATTGGTATCAATATCGTCTGCGGGACGAATGCGAGGTACGCTGATGGTATGAGGTCCTACGCCTTTTGCCGCTTCCAAGTGCTCCGCGTGCATCAATAAGCCTACAAAGTCGTAGCGATACAGGTTGAGGCCAAACAGCACGCCGCAGCCTACGTCGTCAATGCCACCATCCATAGCCCGGTCCATGGCTTCCGTGTGGTACGCATAGTTGCTCTTAGGACCTGTGGGATGTAATTTCTCGTAAGTTTCCTTATGATAGGTTTCCTGGAACAAAATATACGTACCGATGCCCGCTTCTTTGAGTTTCCGGTAATTCTCCACGGTGGTAGCGGCAATGTTGATATTCACCCTACGAATAGCGCCGTTCTTATGATGAATGCTGTAAATGGTTTTAATGCTTTCCAGCACGTACTCCAAAGGATTGTGTACAGGGTCCTCACCCAATTCCAATGCCAAACGCTTGTGACCCATATCCTGGAGCGCCACCACTTCCCGCACAATTTCTTCTTGGGACAGTTTCTTCCGGCAAATGTGCTTGTTCTTGGCGTGATAAGGGCAATAGGTACAGCCGTTTACGCAGTAATTGGACAAATACAAAGGAGCAAACATGACAATTCGGTTGCCGTAAATCTTTTGCTTAATTTCTTTCGCCAGGGTAAAAATCTTCTCATTCAGCTCCGGAATATCGCAATCCAAAAGTACCGCTGCTTCCCGGTGGGTAAGACCTTTGCAGTCTTTCGCCCGCTCAATCAGGTTGTTAATCAGGTCATAATTGGATTTATTCGCCTCCGCATACGCCAGGGTATCTTGGATTTCTCCGTCATGGATAAACTCTTCTGCTTTCGACGAAAAACGATCGTACATATTTTCTTCCTCCTTTACGCTTTCCACAAGGGGCTGTCCCCTCGACTCATATCCATCTTACGTGCGCAGCCGGCCAGCTCGTCACGAAGGTCCTCTAACATCTGCGCCGATCCCGTGCCGGTTGAAAGTTTGTTGTTGTATAAATTATATTTTACCCGCACCTCACTTGGCGAGAGATTGGGCATCACCACGTTGGCGCCGGCTTGCAGGGCCTGTAGCCTCGAGCCTTGGGACAAGGTAGCAAGGGCGGTGGTGGCAGGGATCAATGCGCCGGGTAAAATGCCTCGTGTGATGGCGATCATTTTAACCGTTTGCAGACTGTCCCCCGGCGGTGCCTTCCCAAAAGGCGTATCTTGATGCGGAA
>JAZRHX010000113.1:0-2875 GCA_045644985.1 Clostridia bacterium
CGCATACTGGAACGCTTTGATCTTGCCTGTTATTTTCACTTTGTGGCAGGAAGCACTTTGGACGGAAGCCGGGTACATAAAGATCAAGTCATCGCGTATGCCTTGGAACAGTGCAATCTGGCAGACAAAAAAGACGAAATCGTCATGGTTGGGGACCGGAAATTTGATATAGAAGGTGCAAAGGTAAATAACTTGTCATGTATTGGCGTTACCTACGGCTACGGTTCCAAAGAAGAATTGGAGAAAGCCGGGGCAATTGCCACGGCGGATACACCAAAAGAACTTGCACAGTTGTTACTTTAATTTATTTTACCTTAAAACGTCGCATCATGGCGCCTTTCTCTACGGGGAAGGGCGTTTTAAAATGCACGTTCATTACGGCGTGGGGAGCGCGATCGATGGACTCGCCTCGATCATTTTCCATTTCTGTAAAAGTCCAACTTTGTACTTCGCGAGCGGGGGATACAAACTCTACGCAATCCCCAAGGCCGAAGTTACCCCGTTGGGAAACCGTCACGCGAAATCCACCCTCAACCGGCACGCAGTCTGTCACTAAACCTACAAAATCACTTTCCCGAATATAGGAGGAAGAACCGTAAATTTGGATGCCTTTCTCGCCTAAGAAGAAACCGGTGGAATAATCTCTGTGGCTTACAGAACAAACCTCCCGCAAAAGTTCTTCTTTCAAAGCCTCCGGCAACCGGCCGTCTTCGCCCCGGGTCAAAGACTCTATCGCGTAATCTAACGCGATGCGGTACGCCCGCACGGTAATGGCCACGTAGAAGTCACTCTTCATGCGGCCTTCAATCTTCAAAGCGCTTGCGCCGGCGTGCACCAAATCCGGTATGTATTCTAATAAACATAAATCCTTGGAATTAAACAAGAAAGTCCCTCGGTCTGTTTCTTCAATGGGGAAAGTGTCCCCCGGACGGGCTTCTTCCGACAAATGATATTTCCAGCGGCAAGGCTGGGCGCAATCCCCTCGATTGGAAGAACGGGAGGTTAAGTAGTCGCTTAACATACAGCGGCCGGAATAAGCCATACACATAGCCCCGTGGACAAAAATCTCCAGTCCGATGGGGGTATCTTCCAAGTCGCGGTGAATTTCTCGGATTTCTTCCAAGGAAAGTTCCCGGGCAAGGTTTACCCGCACAGCTCCTTGATGGTGCCAGAATCGGCAGGTTTCTGCATTTAAGTTGTTGGCTTGGGTACTCACGTGAATGGGAAGCTCCGGAACCGCTTTATGAATAGCGGTAAAAGCCCCTAAGTCTGACACAATCACACCGTGAATACCTACTTTCGCTAATTTCCGTGCGCAATCACACATCAAAGGGATTTCTTTGCTGCGGGGGAGAATGTTCAGGGTCACGTACACCTTTTTACCTAAACTGTTGGCAAAATCTACCAACTCCCACATTTGCTCCAAAGTGAAATTATCCGCATTGGCACGAAGCCCAAAAGCATCGCCGCCAATATACACGGCATCGGCACCAAAGGAGAGGGCTGTCTTGGCTTTACTTAAACTTCCGCCGGGGGCAAGAAGTTCAGGGGTCTTGTATTTGTTCATCGTCATTCTCCTATTTCTTTGTAGCAATCAACATACCATCTCCTACTTGGAGCAGGGATGCGGTATAATCCGCATCGTGGGTGGCTTTGGTCAAGAATTCCCGCAAGTTATGGACAATGGTGCGGTGCTTATGGGGCGCATCTTCCGGACGGGTAAAAATCTTATCATAGAAAATACAGTTGTCGCACACCAAAAGTCCACCGGGAACCAACAGGCGCTTTAAATCATTATATAAATGGATATACTGCCCTTTGCTACTGTCTAAGAAAATCATATCGTAGGGTCCCGGAAGCGCTGGGAGCACTTCATTTCCGTCGCCTACAATCACACGAATCCGATTCTTGCAACCGGCCTCTTCGATATTCTTTCGGGCAATCAACGCCGTGTCCGGATTAATCTCTACGGTGTCAATCCGTGCTTCTGGACTGCATTCGTGCATTAAGAGGGCAGAGTAGCCGATTGCGGTCCCAATTTCCAAAATCCGCGTAGGTTTATGCAGTGTTGTAAGCGTTTGCATAAAAGCAGCTGCATCGGCACGTAAGATGGGTACTCGATACGCTTCTGCGTAACGGCGCAAAGCTTCTAATTGAGTACTTTCTGTGGGCAGCAACGTGGAAAGAAATGCATCCATAGTTACTGTTGTCCTTTCTGGGCTGCGTTATGTTCTGCCAGGGTTTTGCTGAATTTATGACCTCCGCTGGTACTATCTACTACCTTGAAGTAGAAGAATTGATGATTAGAGGGGTATAGGGCGGCTTCTAAAGAAGCCAATCCCGGACTGCAAATAGGTCCCGGCGTGAAACCTTCATACTTATAGGTATTGTAGGGATCGTCTTTTTTTGTGTGAATCGTTAAGATTTCCAATAAATCCTCGTCCTCCAGCTTCTTCCATACATAGCGAACGGTTGCACAAGATTCAAAGTATTTCTTGCCGGTTTCCGGGATTCCCTTGGTATAACGATTGTAGAAGACGCCTGCGATGGTGGAACGTTCAGAATCCAGCTTCGCCTCCCTCTCTACCATGGCGGCTAAATTGACCACTTGGTCCAGGGTTAAACCTAATGCTTCCAGTCGTTCGTAATATGCAGGTTTGAAGATTGCATTGAAACGATCAAGCATCTTATAAACGATTTCTTCCGGCTTGGATAATACGTCAAATTCATAGGTATCCGGGAAGAGATATCCATCTAAACGGTGATCTCGATTGTTAGATAAGTCTACGTTCTGCAAGAAAGGATAGCCAGACAAATCCACGGTCTCCAAAGTATTTAAGAAAACCTCTGCGGTACATAGATCATTGGCTTCCAG
>JAZRHX010000114.1:0-4104 GCA_045644985.1 Clostridia bacterium
TCCCACTTCATCTCCGGCACGCATGGCATCAAACGCCGTCTTTGCATTAATTCGAGAAGAATCCCCCTGGCACAGCTTGACAATTTCCGAGTCCGGATGTGCTTCCATGGCCTTTACCGTTTCACGTATAATTGCCGTTGCAGATGCATAAGCTTCCAGACAACCCCGCCTGCCGCAACCGCAAAGTTCACCGCCTGCGCGAAGCACCATATGTCCTAGTTCTCCACCGCCGCCGTTGAAACCTTCAAAAATCTTTCCGTCTATGATAACCCCGCCCCCTACGCCGGTTCCTAAAGTAAGGGTAACAGAAGTCTTATAACCCTTGGCTGCGCCACAGGTAATTTCGCCTAACGCCGCACAATTCGCATCGTTGCTGATCCGTAAAAGGTGCTTTGTATAACGACTAAAAATAGCACGTGCCTCCGTTCTATAAAAAGGAAGATTGGTTGTGTAAACAATTACGCCGTTCTCATCGTCCGGAATACCGGGGACGCCCATACCAATAGACAAAATATCATCATCCTCAATCCCCTGCTCACGAAGCCAGGAGAAAACAGCTTCTGCAATATATACCGTGAGTGCATCCGCATCTAAATCCCTTCTTGTGGGAACGGAAGTCTTACAAAGCAAAGTTCCATCTTCTTCCGTAAGACCAAAAGCTACATTTGTACCACCCAAATCAATACCTACACGAACCATACTCAATATCCTCCAATGAAATAATTATTATTTCTTTATCTTCGTAAGCTGTGATAAATCCACATCAAGCGGCATTGTGAGCGCAAAACCGCTGTATACCGCAATTAACAAACAAGAGAACAAATCACTCAAGCAATAAGCCAGAATGTCCATAACGTATCCCGGAAGTGTCCCATCAGAAAACAAACCGGAAACAAAACCTGTAATAAAACCGGAAACGCCTGAGAAAAGCATTCCAAATAAAATCATCCCCACAATCTTCTTTCCGTATTTTCTGGAATATAAAGAGGATATAAATAAACCTTTCCGCCCCCACAGTTGTGTATAAACCACGCTGTAAGGCACCATGTAATAGATGAAATACATAAAAATTCCCGGAAGAAAACAAAACATCAAACCAAACAATATAAAAAAACCGGCAAGAAGCTGGGTAAGCCATACTTTCGGGAATAAACGAAGTGCGGACTCAAATACATCTTGAAATTCTGTCACCACACCGTTTCGATGATTGCGGATCAGCAACATAACACCTATATGCACCACTAACGAGAAAGAGGATAACAACGTGGTAAGCGCAACATAAACCAGCATTTTGGAGGATGCATCCGCCAAACCTGCGTCTGTTATCGTTTCTCCGGCTTCTAATTTTGCCATAGCGTCTTCCAATACAGTCATAACACCGCTGGCTTCAAATCGGGTATCCACAAAGTAGGTTTGAATCATCGCAATAGGCAAACTGACTAACAGAATCAGCAACGCAATGGATATAAAATTGCTTTTAAAACCCTTTAAAGAGTCTTTGATAACCGTCTTAGTACTTTCCATCCTGCTCACTGCTTTCTTCCGCGGATTCCTTTAGGTTCCTGTTTCCCATGTTTCTTCTCCCATTTTGGAACAGAAACAGCAATATAAAGCCACGCAAGACCGATGCCTACTGCAGTAAAGAAAAATGCTACAATATGAAATAAAAGCGTACCGTCGATAGCGCTTGCCGAGGTGTTATGGAAATATGCATCGAAAATATTCCGGAACGTAATCCCCGCATGGGTCTTGTACAGGCAAAGTAAGATATAAAAGAAAAGCGTAATCAAAGTAGATACGAGTCCGGACAAAAAAAGAAAAGGAATCTGCCGTTTATTTCGTTCAGACTGATCAATAAAATACAAATATAACGCCATAACTCCAATACCGGATAAAATAAATACAGGGAAACTGTCAATAGAACCAAAACCTTTCAGCGCTAAGAAAACCAGACCGCCAATAATACCGCCAAGCAAACCAACACCAAAGGTCTTTCCAAACAAAGCTGGTTTCTTCTCACGGCCTTTCTTCTGTAATTCATTTAACTGTGTAGGATCAACCATGTGCCATACCCCTCTTCTTTCTGTTGAAACGAAATGCAACCATCGTTTCGTAATCCGAAAAACAGTATGACAAAGCGACATAAACAAATAATTTCTCAAAATTCCTACTGTACGAATTACTCTTTTTATTATATACTGTTAGGTGCTTAATATCAAGCGAATTTTACGGATACGAGGTGCTTTATGACACTACAGAAGCTAGAACAACATTTTACGGAAATCTTTGGCGAAAGCCAAGAACAAGTGCGTTTCTTTAACGCACCGGGACGTGTTAATTTAATTGGCGAACATATCGACTATTGCGGCGGTTTAGTGTTCCCCGCTGCACTGACATTGGGAAATACGGTCGCCATAAGACCAAACGGCACACAAATGTTACGGTTTGCCGCAACGGATTTAGATGGCGTTTTCGAAGCTGATTTAAATAATATTGACAACGCAAAAACACTTAAATGGGGTAATTATCAAGCAGGTGTAGCAAAAGAATTGATGCACTTAGGTTGCCGGTTAGTAGGCGCAGACTTACTTTACGACAGCACACTGCCCTACGGTTCAGGACTTTCCTCTTCTGCCGCGATTGAATTATCCACCGGCGTAGCCCTGTATGCACTTTGTCAGAACAAACAAGATGTTGTGTTGGATAACGTTCAACTTTCCCTAGCAGGTCAGCGAGCAGAAAGCCAGTTCTGCGGTGTAAATTGCGGTATTATGGATCAATATGCTTCCGGTATGGGCAAGAAAGATCATGCCATTTTGCTGGACTGCGGGAAGGTTTCGCACGAATACGTACCTTTGAAACTTGGCAACTACCGTTTAGTACTTGCCAACACCTGCAAGAAGCATTCGCTCGGCGCTTCTAAATACAATGAACGCCGCGCAGAAGTAGAAAAAGGTCTTGCTATGCTTCATGCGGCAGATCCTGCAAACAAGAAAGAACATTTGTGCGATTATACGGAAGAAGATTTCACAAGATTAGAATCCTGCTTTAATGACGAGCCCATTATTCACAACCGTGTACAGCACGTTATTTTCGAGAATGCTCGTGTTAAGAAAGCAGCAGAGATTTTGAAAGCCGGAGATTTGATTGCGTTTGGTCAAATATTGAAAGCCGCAAATGACTCTATTCGAGATTTATATGAAGTAACCGGTGCCGAATTAGATGCAATGATCGATGCGGCCTCTAAAGCGCCCGGATGTATCGGCTCCAGAATGACCGGTGCCGGTTTCGGTGGATGTACGGTAAATATCGTGGAAGAATCTCAAATTGACGCATTTATTGAAATCACCGGCAAGTTGTATACAGAAGCAACTGGTTTAACCCCGGCATTCTACGTATGTAGCATTGGGGACGGGGCAAGAGAGCTTATAAAATAACACTGTTATAAGATCAATCGTCAAAGATAGACAGAATGCAGATGTTTAAGACTATGTACTGCTTATGAAATAGGGTCCGTTTCTTATGCTGGGCATAGCATGTTGTTTTTAAGTTTTTTATGCCCAGTGCAATGTTCCAACACGCTTTTTTGTTCTCTCACGCCTGCTCCGGTATTTTTCATTCCCAGTACGACTATCCTGTACGCAGAAAGGCTGCCTCTTTACTACTTTGTACGGTAGTTTTGAGACAGCCTCTAATTTATTATAATACTATTATAGATTAACCGCGCTTAGAAAGTACGTCTTTCTCGTATGCACGAACTTCATCGAGCCAAGCATCTCCAACCGGAACGTTGTTGATCTGGCAGAAGTAATCCCAAACAGCGCCCATCGGAAGCGTCTTGATTTCTTCTGTCATAGCAAGTCTAGAGGTGTAATCCAACTCAGCCTCATACTTTTGAAGCATTGCGGTAGGTTCAAGCAATGCATTGAGCAGTGCCTTCTGCATATTTCTCATACCGATAACCCAAGCAGCAATACGGTTGATACTTGCATCGAAGTAGTCAAGACCAATGTGGGTACGGGAAAGAAGACCGCCGCGAACCAACTCAATGGCAATGTTCTTCAACTCGTCATCCAAAATGATAACGTGGTCACTGTCCCAACG
>JAZRHX010000115.1:0-3515 GCA_045644985.1 Clostridia bacterium
GGGCACACCGTTGAAACAAGTAATCCGCTCGTCGTTGACACAAGCCAAAGAGGACTTGGGCGAGAAATACGGAATGGGACACAAGGTTCCGCCATGGGTCATCATGGACGTCATAGACAGTACCATGCCGAAGCAGTGGAACATGGGCACCTGAATCATCATACGGTCTGCCGTGGACAAATCCATACGGTCGCCGATGGTCTTACCGTTATTCACAATATTCCGGTGTGTCAGCATAACGCCCTTAGGAAAGCCCGTGGTACCGGAGGTGTACTGCATATTACATACGTCATCCGGTTTCACCAGCGATGCCCGGCGACGCACTTCCTCCCGCGGCACCAAGGAAGAACGGGAAAGCATTTCTTCCCACGTCAAACATCCGTCCATGGAGAAGCCCACCGTAACCACGTTCCGAAGGAAAGGCAAATTCTTGGAATACAAAGGTTTGCCGGGGTCCAGGTCGCGAAGTTCCGGACAGAGTTCTTCCACAATTTCCTTATAGTTAATATCTTTACAAAACTCAATCATTACCAAGGTATGAGTATCGGATTGTTTCAGCAAGTACTCAATTTCGTGGATTCTGTATGCGGTATTTACCGTAACCAATACGGCACCGATTTTGGTGGTGGCCCAGAAGGTAATAAACCACTGGGGCACATTGGTGGCCCAAACAGCTACGTGGTCTCCCGCTTTCACGCCCAAGGAAATCAAGGCCGCCGCACATTCGTCTACGTCCCTGCGGAATTGCTCGTAGGTTCTGGTGTAGTCCAACGTGGGATACTTAAAAGCGTACTGATCCGGATAGGTTTCTGCCATGGTGTCCAGCACGTCTGCGAAAGTGGCATCAATGACATCATACTTCTTCCATACGAAAGTACCGGTTCTCGCCCGGTTATAGTAGGCATGGTCATAAGTCTTCTGGCTCCGGTTCAGTGCTGAGATGTAGTTGGTAAAATGGGTGAGCACAATGTCTGCGTCGCTGATTTCTTCGTTCCATGCTGCGCAAATAAAGCCTTCATAATTTAAGGAAGAAAGGGCGTTCAGCAATTTCTCCACGTCCAAATCCCCTTCGCCGATTAAGACGGTCTTGCCGTCTTTCATATCTCCTAAACGCACGTATTTAATGTACGCACCCAGCGTCTTAATGGTGGCCTCGGCGGTTTCTCCCGCATCAAAGGAAGTGCCTCGTACGTTCCAAGAAGCGCCTAATGCGGCAGAAGCAAAATGGTTAATGATGTCAATCACTTTCTCTGTATCCGCCAGATAGCCTACGGTTTCCAACAAAATATTCACGTCGGAAGCTTCTGCACGCTTGATAGCCTTCGCCATTTTACCGTCCAAAATCTCCGTAGAAGTTTCCGTCTCTACCCGAACAATTACGTTGGGAACGCCGGCAGTGGCCGCCATATCCACATAGCGGTCAATTAAGTCCGCCGTGGTTTCTGCGTGTTCAACAGGCGTGGGCATACGCAGGGCTGAAACTGCCAAATTTCGATTGACCAATTTCCGTTTGGCATCGGCCATCCGGTCTCTGCGGAGAATGCTGTCGTGATGACCGTTTCTTTCTTGGATGGCATCATAAATTTCAAAGCCCTTAAACCCGTAATCGTAGGCATAACGGCAAGTGTCAAGAAAGGAAGCACGGCTTACGTTCTTGGTAGAAAATACAATTTTCATATTATGCCTCCTCAAATACAATTTTGTTCAGTGCATTGATGTATGCCCGAATACTTGCAGAAACGATATCCGTAGACGTACCGTTGCCGGAGTACAGTTTGCCGTTGTTGCGAAGTCTCACAAGGGCAGAGCCCAATGCTTCTTTACCTTCCGTTACGGACTGCACTTGGAAATCGTCCAATTCATAATGATGTCCAATACACTGCTCGATAGCGCGGAAGGCTGAATCAATCGGACCTTCTCCCCCACTGACGCCGGAAATAATTTCATTGTTACATTTCAGGGTCACTTGAGACATAGAACCGCTTACATTGCTACTGGTTGTTGTGTACGTTTCAAAATGATAGGTAGAAGGTGCCTGCATAGCAGAACTTGCAATGAGGGCCTCAAATTCTTTTGCCCCGACGGCGCCTTTCTTATCGCAAACGTGTTTCATAGCTTTATAGACGCTTCCAATATCCGAATCGGAAAGTTCGTATCCAAGTACAGCAGCAGCCTGAGCCACCTGGGCTACGGATGAATCCGCATCCAGCAAAATTTTCTTCTTCTCGCTGACGGTTTGCTCATTTTCATAGGTGTCATGGTGCATACAAGCCAACAAATCCTCTACGCCGGAGTGAATTTTCGTGGTATTGATCTGAAGTTCCCCTTGCAGTTGTGTGGTGCAAGCGGCAATGGCATCGGAAACTTCCCCGATCAGCAAAGCATCCTTGCCTGCCATGGCACATTTAAGACCGTCGACCCCTTGCCCGATTGCATTTAGAGCAGCGGCAACCGCCATGTGAATCCGGTTGGAAACCTGTACGTACACAGGCATTTGTACGTTTTCTTTCACTTTAGCAACCAAAGCACCAATTTCCTCCGGTGTAGAAATACCGGCATCATCACAAAGGGTGATCATACAAGCGCCCTTTACTTCTGCTTCTTTGGCTGCTGCAATCAAGAACTCAACGTCTGCCCGCGTCGCATCCAAGGCAGCAAATTCCACATCTTCACAAAAGGCTTTTGCGGCTTGGGTCAAAGTGCCGATTTGCTCCAACATCTTTGCTTGCTTAACATGATAAGTGTATTCCATCTGAATGGTGGACACGGGAAGTTCAATTTGAAGGCGAGGCTTCTTCGCCTCTTTGATACAGCCCCACGCGGCGTTTACTTCTTCTTGGGAAAAGCCCACGGGAATAGCCAGCGTTGCATTTTGCACGTTTTGTGCAATGGTTTTATAAATAATGGTGTCTTCGCGAAGAGATTTAATTGCAGGTAGTTCAATGGCATCTGCACCTAAAGCGTCTGCGCAGTTGGCAATCGCGGATTTCTCCCGGAACAAGAGGTTTACCCCGCGGTCTGCGGCAAGCTTCTTCAGTGTGATGTCTGCAACGTTGATTTTCTTCATGTTGAAAACTCCTTTCAATTTCCAATGATATAAATATGGTTTGCTTTCCAACAAAAAAACGTTCCCGTCTCTTTGTTGATTGAAAGAGACGAAAACGTTGAATTTCTTTGTTTCCGCGGTACCACTCTTCTTCACCCGATTTCGGATGCCCTTTAGATGCTAACACATCTCAACTCTGTTACGGGAGTACCCGTCTATCACTACGCCAGACTTTCATGATAGCCGCTCCACGGCGAGTTCAGTAAATTTCCACCAGTGTCTCACACCAACCGACACCTCTCTGTAGGGAGAACATTCACTTACTACTCCGCTTCATCGCGTGTATGCGGGTTAGTATAACGAATTATTTTATATTTGTCAATACCTATTGTAAAAGAAAATCCACTACATATTGTTTATAAACGAAAGATAATATGATTTCACTCCAGCTCCGCAATCTCATGATACA
>JAZRHX010000116.1:0-2398 GCA_045644985.1 Clostridia bacterium
ACAGAAATACCGTGGGCTGCCTTCCAGAATTGTACCGCCCTGACAAGCATCGTCATACCCGAGGGCGTGACTGAGATTAGCGGCGCACGCTCATTTATGTTCTTAAAATCAGGAGCCTTTGAGGGATGTACAAATCTTGCCCGTATCACTATCCCTGAGAGTATGACGAAAATAGACCAAAAAACGTTTAAAGGTTGTAACTCACTTACAAGTATTGTCATACCCAAAAGCGTGACGGAAATTGGTGAGAGCGCTTTTGAAGATTGTACCTCCCTTACAGACATCGTCTTACCCGAGGGCGTGACTGAGATAAAAAACAGAACCTTTTATGGTTGCTCAAGCCTTATAAACATTGTCATATCAGAAGGTGTAACAAGAATCTACCAAGAAGCCTTTGCGAATTGTACAACTCTTTCCCGAATCTTTATACCAAAGTCTGTGAGAAGAATAGATGATGGTTCCACCTTTGCGGGAACAAACCTAATAAGTATTGCCGTTGATAAAGGCAACCCGGAGTACGACTCACGCGAAGGGTGCAATGCTATCATTTATACGAAATCCAATAGATTGGTCGTCGGTTGCCGGACTACTATCATCCCCGACTCGATAGAAGAAATTGCTTATAGTGCTTTTAGCAACTCCATAATTGATCACATTGAAATCCCCAAATCTGTAAACGAAATCCACGACTATGCATTCCAACATTGTAAGAATCTGACTCAAATTGTTATCCCCAAAACTGTAGAACGGATTGGATACGGTGTTTTTGTGGGAGCAGGTTTGACTAAAATTGTTGTTGAAGAGGGAAATCCGGAGTACGATTCACGCGAGGGATGCAATGCTATCATTGAAACAGCTACCAATAATTTAATTGCCGGTTGCAAAACCACCATTATCCCCGACTCAATTGAGGTTAATGGTTATATCGCCTTTCGCAGCTCTACAATTGACCACATAAACATTCCCCAGTCGGTAGAAATCATCGAGGATGACGCATTTCGGGATTGCAAGAATTTGATTCAAGCTACAGTACCAAAATCGGTAAAGAAAATGGGATATCATGTATTTGCAAATTGCAGCAAGTTGGAGAACCTTTCCATCTTGGGACCCATAGAGGAGTTATTGGAACTCTTCCTTCCCGAAGATAAAATCTACAACACGCTTAAATCCATTACTTTTGGGGATATTTCCATTGCTGCATTTACAGAACGTGCCAAGGAGTGCATTCAAATGTGTGAGAATTTACAAACGCTCTATGCACCAGCAGATAAGTTGGAGGATTATCGCAGTATGTTCAGTAAAATTAAAGATTACAGAGAATACAAACAATAATCAATAAATTATAAAGAATATGGCAAAGAGAGATTATATCCAGACCAACCGCGAGTGGCTTGCTGCAAAAGCTACAGACAACGGTGTGCAGCCCCTGCCCAAAGGTATATATTACAAAGTGCTGAACCAGGGAAAGAATGACGGTGTGCATCCCACGCCCAATAGCATCGTGACGGTTCATTACACAGGCACTACCATAAATGGTAAGAAGTTTGACAGCAGTCTGGGGGGGGCTCCTGTGGCATTCAGACTTAAATCACTCATTCCCGGTTGGATTGAAGCTATCCAGCACATGTGTGTGGGCGACAAATGGGAAGTCTATATTCCTGCCGAGATGGGATATGGCCGTCAGTCCATTCCCGGCATTCCTGGTGGTTCCACACTGATTTTCATTATTGAACTTTTCGGTATAGCCTGACAAAGAGATGCCTATCATTGAAATCAACAGTATTGATCATCCCGGAGTAGAAGTGTTCGGTACGCTCACCGAAGCACAGCTGCGCAATGCGCTCGAACGGAGAAGGGAATTTTCATTGCAGAAAGTCCCAAGGTGATTCATGTGGCGCTGAATGCTGGCTACGAACCCGTTTCCCTGTTGTGCGAGGGTAAACATCTTGCTGGTGATGCCGCCCCTTTGCTTGAACGTTGTGGTGACATTCCAGTATATACCGGAAGCAGGGAGTTGCTGGCTTCTCTGACTGGATATACGCTGACGCGTGGTGTGCTTTGTGCAATGCGCCGTCCCAAACTGCCTACGGTTGAAGAGGTTTGCCGTGATGCAAGACGCATTGTTGTCATTCATGGGGTGGTGGATTCCACCAATATCGGTGCCATTTTCCGCACAGGGCAGCGTGATTATACAATAGAGATGGCTTGGGCTAAATGGCAGGACATGTGCGACAAGTGGGGTAAAGACTATAGGTCAATAAAGTTCCTTCGCAACAATGCAGACTACAAGGCATATATGACCTATCTCAATTACGCTCCGCAAATACAGTCCATGATATATACGACCAATTGGATAGAGCGGTTGAATAGGGATTTCAGGCGTGTTACGCGTATGAGG
>JAZRHX010000117.1:0-3150 GCA_045644985.1 Clostridia bacterium
TGCTGCACCGTTCCCTCGTTTTGTCAAATAAACTTGCACACCATTTAAGAATTTTTGATCTGCACCAACAAAAACAGAAAGCTCAGCGCCCACTTTAGATTCACCGGCCAGTTCTACAGTATAGGTATAGTTTGGTACCAATACAGGTTTCTTCGAAATAATCCAATGACCGGATTTGCCGGATTTCATGGAAATGACAGAATAATCTTCTTCTGTGACAACCGAAACATTACTGGGATCAGTAATGTTAAAATACTCCTCCACTGCCGCCATAGATGATGGGATTGTTTCCCAAGACATAGACGCGTCCGCTGCGGAGATTGGCAATAAACTTCCGAGAAGAATTGTCACGGCCATAATTAGTAATCCAAATCGCATTTTACGCATAATATACCTCCTATTGTTATGAAGACTTCTTGTTCAAACTTTTCTTTGCCAGGAACATAGCGGTACCGGTAGCAATTCCCAATGCAGCAACAAGCTCAACCGCCAACAAAATCCAAAAACCAATGCCAAATTTATCTTTATTCGAATTTTCCGAAGGCGGTTCCGTGGGAACGGGTCCCGGCGTTTGCCACGGGTTCAATTCGGAATCTGTTGTAGGCGGTGTGTCTTGGTCCGGTGGCGTTCCTTCTGTAAAATGAACTTCTATCACATCTACTTGTGTATTAGACGTTCTGCTGTAAGTAATTTGCGCATATGCAGAATGCGCTTTTGATACAGACTGATATTGTACTTTTTGACCATTAACGGTCATTGCAACAGGGATCTTTCCTTCAGGCATTAACAAATTCAACGTAATGTTTGAGCTATCTCCGACAATTTGATAACAAAGTTTCTCGGCTGCCCGATCATAATCCCACGTGTATGCCATGTACTGCGTTCCTTCTCCATACGATACAGAAGCATAACTGTGATTGTAATCCGTAACCGTCCAAGAGGGCGTTAACGTAACGTCTTTCATAGAAGTACTGTCCGAAGCAAAACCTGCAAGCCCCTCTACGATTGCATTGTGGGTCACTGCTGCGCCCCAAGCATCCGGACCACCGCTGCTGGAATCGGAGTAATAGTAAATCTCTCCATTTTGACGATAGAAGAATTTCAAACCATCATCCCGTTCACAAAGAACTTTGAGCCGCTGAATAATATCATATCCATAATCACCATATCCCCACTTAAAGCATCCGTTTGCTAATTCTCCACCGCAAAACGGCGCTACAGCACCATTAATATAGCAGCCCGGGTCATATTTAACATATTCTTTCTTTCTATAAGAAGGATAAATCGTAACCCATTCTGCAAACAAAGACTCTTCCGAATAGCCGGTAGGTGTTTCTTGCTTTGGCGGATTATCCCGCAAGGCTTTAAAGCTGTTAATGATGGAGGTCGCCTGGGATTGTGTAAGGAAATTCCTGTTTAATGCGCAAGAATTGCTGTAACTAAGACGCGTCCAGTCTCCGGAGAGATCTTCCTGCCAATCTTTAGGTAGCTCTTCTAAAGTAGGATGTACCTGAACCATATGGGCAAAGTAATTTCCATTCCACGTTGCTTTGACCAAATTCTCCTTAACCTTGTTACCAACTGTTTCCCAGTATTGGGCCCGCTGAACGTTTCCGGAAACCCGATACATTTCAGCCAGTTGGTGACAGGCTTGATAAAATCCGGTACAATCGCCATGGAAAATTGCCATCGGCGTTCCCCAGTCCATCCCATCTTCCCACCACACAACACGGCGGTTTGCAGTATTATGTCCATACGTAAAGTCGTACGTATCTACGGAACTTCCTCGAATTGGCAATCCGTACGCTTTGCTCCAACGCTCCGGGTTCGTCATAATCCAAGTAAGCGCTTTCTCTAAGTTTGGAATTTTAGAAATCATCCATGCTGTATCGCCGGTCGTCTGCCAAGCCATGTGAACGGCATCCACTACCAAATACTCAATATCCGCTTCTATTTCAAAGCGAAGAATGTATTTGCCGTTGCCTATTCTCTTATAGAATTTCTGATCGGAGCCGCCGGTAAACGAGTGCCAAGCATCCGTACCTTCATCTAAAATCATTTCATAGAAGAATCCGTCTGCATGTTGATTATCCAACCAGAAATTCAGCACTTCTTTGTAGCCTGTTTGCCAGTAAACGCCGGCTTCCATCATATGAATATGATCCCGCAACCAACTCATGTGCATCTTGAAAGTATGACCGTCAATATTGTACTGGGGTTGATTTCTGGTGGTTACTTGACTAATCAACTTATCATAAAACTTGTTAAAAGATTCATCCTCCGTTCGAACAATCGTACGCGCCTCTACGTATACGTGTGCTTTACCGATGACTGTATCCCCTTGGTATAACGTAACAGTTTGCACGCCGGCCGTACCGCGGGGTATGTAGGTAAACGTATACACATTATCCTTCTTTGTTAATATGCACTGTTCATAACGCTTTCCGGAGGCATCTTGAATTTCTGCTGAAAGTGTACCGCTATATTGAGAAGCAGTATGAAACTTTACAGATTGTTCCACACCCGGCAGAATAACAGATTGGTAGCCTTCTAAAATGCCAATTTGTTTTGCCTGATGAATAACCGGGGTTCCTGTTGTATAGTAACAAGAAAGGTTTCGTAATGCCACAGTGCCGCCTGTACTTCTTAAAGAGAATTTACCGGCAAAGCCTTCTTGATTCTCCAAAGAAATGGCAAGAACACCATCTACAAAGAAACTCAGCTGCTGATGCTCTGCAACAACTTTCAATTGAAACCATGTACCAGTTTTCAGTTTGCCGCCAAAATCATGAACAATATTCTTTCCGACGCCGTCGTACGTAGTAACCGCATTTTGAGCCGAGTCTAACGTAATTTGCGTAAGTGTTTTCTTGCCGCTGGCACGACCAAGATCTAAGCGAAAACGAAGAACATCTTCTGTTCCCTTGACGTCAACAGCAAATGTGTAGGCTTGACTGTCAATATCATTCTTACTTTGCAAGTAGCCGCTCGTAACCAAAGCTTCCCCTTGTGTCCATTCAATTTGGGGCTTGCCTCTGGCAACGTCAAAAAACGTTGCCAGCCCCTGTTCAGAAAGCGCACCTTCCAACTGATTCGTGTATGACATTTGTGCATTTCCTTTCATGCCGTAGCTCAGTGTAGCAAAACAAA
>JAZRHX010000118.1:0-2383 GCA_045644985.1 Clostridia bacterium
CACCTTAACTTGTCTTCCTAAGACCGCTTGGCCTCCGACTTATGAAGTAGGCGCATACCTTATGGTAGATATGGCCCACATTGCAGGCTTGGTTGCAGCCGGCCTTCATCCCAATCCTGTACCTTATGCACATTTTACCACCACCACCACCCACAAGACTTTGCGCGGACCTCGAGGCGGTATGATTTTGTGCAAAGAAGAATTTGCAAAAGCCATTGACAAGGCAGTATTCCCGGGCATCCAAGGCGGTCCTTTGATGCACGTCATCGCCGGCAAAGCTGTTTGCTTCAAAGAAGCTCTTTCCGATGAATTCAAAGCTTACCAGACACAGATTGTGAAGAATGCGGCAGCTTTGGCAGAAGGCTTGAAGAAGCGTGGCATTGATTTGGTGAGTGGCGGTACGGATAACCACTTGATGTTGGTTGATCTTCGTAGCATGCATATTACCGGTAAGCAAGCACAGCACGATTTGGACGAAGTGAATATTACTTGTAACAAGAACGGTATTCCTTTCGATCCTGAGAGTCCTTTCGTTACCAGCGGTATTCGTTTGGGTACACCTGCCGTTACTTCTCGCGGTATGAAGGAAGAGGATATGGACGAAATCGCAGAGTGCATTTACTTAACGCTTTCTGATTTTGAGAAGAATGCGGATGAGGTTCGTGCTCGTGTGGCAGCGTTGCTTGCAAAATATCCTTTGTACGAAGGATAAGAAAGATTTTCTATGAACGTGAACACGGAGACAAACAGAAATAAGCCTTTGGCGTATAGAATGTGTCCCAGAAGCCTTGACGAATACGTGGGGCAGAAGCACATTTTAGCCCCCGGTATGCTCCTATATCGGATGATCCAGGCAGACCGTTTGTCCTCCGTGATTTTTTTTGGCCCGCCGGGAACAGGAAAGACGTCTCTTGCTCGGTTGATTGCCTTATCCACCAATACCAATTTTGTGAAAATCAATGCGGTTTCTTCCGGCATCGGTGAGATTAAACAAATTGTGGCGGATACCCAGAACTTGATGATGAATCCTTCCGGACGCACAGTTTTGTTTATTGATGAGATTCACCGCTTTAACAAAGCCCAACAAGACGCTTTGCTTCCTTACGTAGAGGATGGCACCATTATCTTAATCGGTGCGACTACGGAGAATCCGTTCTTTGAAGTAAATAAGGCCATTATTTCCCGTTCGACCGTATTCCAGCTCCATCCGCTGACGAATGCAGATATTTTAGAGGTACTGAAACGAGCATTGAAGGACGAAGAACGGGGCTTTGGAAAGTTAAACGTGAAAGCAGATCTGGAGGCGCTCTCGTTCTTGGCAGACAGTGCTTCGGGAGATGCACGAATTGCGTTAAATGCTTTGGAATTGGCTGTTTTGACTTCTTCCGATGCGACGGGAAGTGAAATTCACATTACTTTGGATGTTGCCGGAGAATGCGTACAGAAGAAGACCGTTCGCTTTGACAAGTCTGGGGAAGAGCATTACGATAATATCAGTGCTTTTATTAAGTCTATGCGGGGCAGCAATCCAGACGGAGCTGTTTTCTATTTGGCAAGAGCTTTAGAAGGTGGGGAAGATATTAACTTCTTAGCCCGCCGTATTGTGATTTGCGCCAGCGAAGATGTGGGTACTGCCAATCCTACGGCGCTATTGGTAGCCCAAGCGGCCGCAGAAGCGGTTCGTATGATTGGTATGCCGGAGGCCAGAATTATTTTGTCCCAGGCGGCCATTACAGTGGCTACTTCACCGAAATCCAATGCCAGTTATCTTGCGATTAATGATGCCTTGTCGGACGTGCGCAGCAAGAATACCGGTGCCGTTCCGTGGCATTTGCGAAATAGCGTAGCAGAAGGTATGCAGAATTTGGGCTATGGAGAAGGGTACAAATATGCTCACGACTATCCCGGTCACGTGGTTGCTATGGAATTTTTACCCAAAGAAATGCAGGGAACCACGTACTACAAACCTTGCGGCAATGGGGCTGAGCGGAAGATTATGGAGTATATGGACTGGGTTGAGAAGATGACAGGGGGCGAAGAGTCCTGATGGATACCATTCTTCGTACGTTTATAGATGCGGCATTAGATGCCGGCGAGATTATTATGAAGTATTACAGCCTTCCTCTTTCTGAGCGAGGGCTTTCTTATAAAGAGGATCATTCTCCTGTAACGAAAGCGGACAAAGAGGCCAATGACTGTATTCTTGCCCACGTTTCTGATCTTGGGGACTATGGCATTTTGGCGGAAGAAAGCCAAGATGATTTAAGTCGTCTTGAGAAGGAATACTGTATTATTATTGATCCTTTGGATGGTACTAAAGAGTTTGTGGCAGGTCTTCCTGAGTTTACGGTGAATATTGCTTTAGCCCATCGCGGGCAACCGG
>JAZRHX010000119.1:0-3335 GCA_045644985.1 Clostridia bacterium
CCATAAAGCCGGGCCTTCCCGTATTCCATAACGGCGGACACATTATTGTAGGTCGCCGGGATTTGGCGTATGCCAATACCCATTTGGAAATGGAATCTTTGCCTACGGGCGGTTGGGGATACGACCATTTCCCCATGTCTGTTGCCTACTGCCGGAATTTCGGTTTGGAAATGTTGGGTATGACCGGTAAATTCCATACCGCTTGGGGCGAGTTTGGCGGATTTAAGCATAAGAATGCTTTACGATACGAAGTGGCTTTGAACATGGCAAACGGTGCCAAATGTTCCATTGGCGACCAACTTCATCCCGGCGGAGAGATGAGCCCGGCGACCTATGCTTTAATCGGCGCCGCTTACAAAGAAGCGGAAGAGAAAGAGGCTTGGTGCGATGACGTAGACGCAGTGGCAGATGTTGGCGTACTTTCTGTGGAAGCTTTTACCAAAGAGCGAATCCATCCGGATAACGTTGCAACGGAAGGTGCCAACCGTATGCTTTTGGAAGGCCATTATCTGTACGATATTTTAGATATGGAATCCGATTTCAACCGATATAAAGTGATCATCCTGCCGGACAAGATTCCTATGACGGAGGAATTGCAGGCGAAGTTGGATGCTTTCGTAGCACAGGGCGGCAAGATCTTAGCCAGCGGTCATTCCGGTATTGTGGATGGGAAAATGGCTTACGATTTAGGTTGTACCTATGAAGGCCCCAGCGCTTACCAACCGGCTTACGTAGTCCCTTCTGTGCCCCTTGCTAATATGGATCCGGGCACGTACGTGATTTACAAAGAAGGTCACAAAGTTCAGCCTACGGGTCTTGAACTTGCGAAGCGGGAAGCCTCTTATTTCAACCGCGGCTTGGGTCATTTCTGCTCCCACCAGCATACACCTAGCAGCGGCGTAACGGAAGGCAGTGCCATTACCGTGGGCAGCCAAGGCGCGTATATCAGTTGGTCTATTTTTACAGAGTACCGTGAAATGGCCAGCTTGATTCTTCGGGATTTGATGTGCGCGACGCTGGATACTTTGTTAGGGGATAATAAGACGCTTATAGTCAGTCTTCCGGCACAGGGTATTACTACTTTAATGGATCAGAGGGCGGAGCACCGCTTGGTGCACCACTTGCTGTACGCAACACCGGTCAAGCGAGGTAGCGGCATTGAAGTGATTGAAGATATCGTGCCTATTTACAATATTGACGTAACGGTTCGCACTGACAAGTGTATCAAGAAAGTTTACTTGGCACCGCAGATGAAGGAGATTCCTTTTGAGCAGAAGGATGGAAGCGTTTCCTATACGGTGGAGAAAGTTGACAATCACCAAATGGTGGTATTGGCGTATTAAATCTGTTATAATAGACACGTAAGGTTGTAGGGAATGCTTTTTTGCTGTTTCACGACCTAAGATGGAGGTGCAAAGGTCGTACCTGCTGTTATTTTTCCATTTTATGACCTGCAGTAGTTTTTGTGATCAAAAATTTGATTGGAGCATTGAAATTGAAAGTTTTAGTAGGCTTAAGCGGCGGCGTGGATAGTGCGGTGGCGGCTTCGTACCTGATAGAATCCGGGTATGAAGTGGGTGGCGCCTATATGCGCATGTGCGATGGCGGCGGTAAGATGTCCGACAGTACAGATGCCCGCAAAGTGGCAGAACTTCTGCAAATTCCATTTTACGAATTAGATATGCATGATGTATTCCGAGAAGAAGTTTTAAACTATTTTACCCAGTCCTACCGCGCAGGCCTTACTCCGAATCCCTGCGTTCGCTGCAACGAAAAACTGAAATTCGGCGCTTTTTTGAAAGCTGCACAAGATTTAGGCTATGACCGCATCGCCACGGGGCACTACGCTCGGATTTCGCAAGGAGAAGACGGCTTGTATCGCCTTCAAAAGGCGGATAATCGAGAGAAAGACCAGTCTTATTTCCTCTACCATTTAACCCAAGAACAATTGGCAAAGAGTATCTTTCCTTTGGAAGGTGTGGATAAAGAGCAAATCCGTTCGATTGCTCGGGCTATTGGGCTGCACGTGGCAGAGAAGAAAGACAGCCAGGATATTTGCTTTGTAGAGCAAGGGAAGTATATTGAATTTATTGAAGATTTCACCGGGGAAACGTCCACGCCTGGAGATTTTGTGGATACCCAAGGAAATGTAATAGGGCATCACAAAGGCATTGAACGCTATACCATCGGTCAGCGCAAAGGGGTGGAAACCGCTTTTGGACGGCCTCTTTACGTGGTCTCTAAAGATGCGCAAAGTCGCCGGGTGGTGATGGGGGAGCATACGGATTTAATGACGGACGTTCTGCACGCCGAACGGGTCACCATTCACCCTGCCTACGAAGCCCGGATTCGGGCCGGAAACTTTGCTTGCGTAGGAAGGCACCGCTACGGGCAGAAAGATATCCCCGCCTTGGTATCTTTAGACGGGGATTTATTAAAGGTACAATTTGCAACCAAACAACGGGCAGTGACGCCGGGACAAATCGTCGTGTTATACGACGGCACTATTGTGGTGGGTGGTGGCGAAATTATATTGCCTACCGAGCGATAATAATTTTCTGTCCGGGCTGAATTAAGTCCGGATTTTTTATGTCGTTGGCAGCTACCAACGTATCTACGGCTACTCCGTAACGCTTGGCAATTTTCCAAAGGGTGTCGCCGCTTTGAACGATATACAGAACAATCGAGGTTTGTTCTGCGGTATCTTTTGCAAGCTCCATCCAATCGCCTACGCCGGAAACCATAGGCAGTTCTAATAGTTGACTGCTGCTCCCTCTCAGTGCAATTGCAATGCGCAGCTCCAACTCGCTGGGGGAAAGAATGCTGAAACTGATATGATTTAATTCCGGTTTCACACGAAGCTGCATAGATGCTTTGATGCGACGGTCTTCCAGTGTTTGGGTGTAAGGCAGTTTGAAATCAAAAGAACAAAGCGGCAGACCATCGTCGTCAGAAATATACAGTACACGGCAAAGCACAAAACCATCCATTAGAATTTTCCCTTGCTCGCAGGTTGCGTTCATGGTGCCTAAACTTCCCGTAATGTTAACAATTTCTCGAATATTGGGGCTTCCTTCCGGTGCAGTTAAAATATCTTTCAATACAAATTGTCCGGCAACTTCTTCGATACCGGTACACAATTGAAGGGGTTCTGTGTCCAACGTAAAAGCATAGCCCGGTGCAAAAGCGTCTTTCAATAAGGTGCATTCTGTGTTTCGATAGGCATCTGCCCGGAAATCCAGTGTCGCGGAAACATTCAAAATTCGGATTTCGCCATCTGCGTCTTCCCCACATTCGCAAGAGAAAAGACGCAATGTGTAATCCCGCATCCAGAA
>JAZRHX010000120.1:0-8767 GCA_045644985.1 Clostridia bacterium
TATGATATGGTTGTCGCAGATATGCAAATCGGCGATGTAATGCAAACCCTTTATTTTGACTCGGATTCAGAATTTGAAAAAGATTCTGAAAGTAACAGCACATCGTATTCGTATTACGATGTAGCAATAAAAACTCGGGAATTGCTTTTAAATAAGTGGTCCTCTCAATGGGACATTGAGAAAGACTCCTTGGAGGAAGCTGCTTCTGCTGTTAACCTTCGTTTATTTATGGGGGCAGAAACTATATCCGGCGGTGTACTGGATGAGATGAAGATTATGACGAACTTTGATGATGTCCGGGAAATTTATGAAGACCTGGCTCAAAAAGGTGCATCTGATCTTGCCTTAACATTGTTAGGATGGACAGAGGATGGCTATTTTTGGAATGCGACTACAAAGAATACCGTAGAAGGTGACTTTGGAGGAAAGAGTGGACTGAAGAAATTAAATACTTGGGCGCAGGCGCAGGGAATTAAGCTTTCTTTGGATAACAATCTTTTGGTTATTTACGGCTCTCCCAATAGTTGGAGTGGTGCTACATTGCGAAATTCCGTTGTAAGATTGCCAAGCTCATTCTATTTGGATCATCAATCTACTTCTATTTCCGGTCGTTTTTATAAAGATGGTTATTGGATGAGTCCGTCGTATTTCAAGAAGAATTTATTGAAAGGCAGTATTTCTCGCTTAGAGTCTTATAAGACCCAGGGTGTTACGTTGCAACAACTTGGTGATATGTTATATTCTGATTATAATGAAGAACATGCGCTTTTGCGTTTGCAAGCTGCAAATTATTATGTGGATTGGTTAAAACTGTACAAGGATTCTTTTGAAAACGTTTCTGTATACTACGGTTTTGATTACGCAGTAGCGGTTGCTGACAACGTTATGGATATTCCGATGGATTGTTCTTCCCACATCATTTTGGATAAGGCGATTCCATTTATGCAAATAATTTACCATGATTTGGTAAATTATTATACTGCACCGATCAATAATCAGGACAGCACGCAGTATGCTTTACTCAAAGCTGTAGAGTATGGTGCGAATATTTCTTATGAAGTGACGAAGGCAGATACGAATGAACTTCAGTATACGAATTATCTCTCTTTATTTAAAGCAAAGTATTCCTTGCTGAAAGACGAAATTTGTGATGCATACCGTGTTGCAGAAGAAGCAATCAAACCGTTTGCATGTGAACAAATTATTGCACATTCTCAGGTTGATGCATATAAGAGTATTTTCTGTACGGAATATTCCGGTGGCGGTAAGGTTTATGTGAATTATACGGATACGGACTATATACTTTCAGATGGTTCAGTCGTTGGTTCTATGGACTATTTGGTCGTAAATAGTTAAGGGAGGGGTATAAGTTGGCAAAACAAGCAATTAAACTCAAAAAGCAACAAGCCCATAAGACTACAATTAGTTTTGGCTCTTTTGAAAGAAGAAGAACCATTGAAGGATGGACATTCTCCATTCCATGGATTGTGGGTTTTATATGGTTCATGTTGATTCCGTTGTTTTTATCTGTACGAACCAGTTTCTTTCTTACTAAATTAACGGACCCGTACGGCTTTGAAGGTGGCAGTATATTTGTTGGTTTTGATAACTATATTGATGTTATCAAAGACCCGGCGGTAGGTGAGGTTGTATTGAATTCTTTCCTTACTTCCTTATATAAGGTTCCCATCGTTGTTGCATTTGCGCTTTTTGTAGCGGTGCTCCTAAAGCAAAAATTTCCGGGAAGGACGGCCTTTCGTGTAATTTTCTTTATTCCGGTTATTCTTGCCGGTGTTATTATGTCTTACTTGTTTAGTGATAATATTGGCTCTATTAGCGTTTTCTCTGGGATGCTTTCTTCTGGTGGAATGGGATTCTTAAGTGAAATTATGGATGTTTCCATTATTTCATCCATTGGTACGATTATGTGGTCCAGCAGCGTTGAAATTTTGATTTTCTTAGCTGCATTACAGAGTGTTCCTGCAATCTTATATGAGGTTGTTGAACTGGATGGTGCAACAGCATGGGAGAGCTTCTGGCACGTTACGCTTCCGTATATATCTCCTTTCGTTATTTTGAATTCTATCTATGCGTTGGTAGATTCTTTCGTGGACGTATCGAATCCTGTTATGGGAATTTTGGAGACAATGACCAATGCAGGAACAAAGTATGGAATGGCTTCGGCACTTAGCTGGATGTATATGTTAATTACGTTAGCTGTCATTTTAATCTTTGTTCTTCTGACACGGAGGTGGTTGAGATGAATATTTTCCAAAAGATTACCGCAAAAGTTCGTGAATGGATGGAACGCTATCGCAATCTTGGATATCGGGCAAAGAAGAAAATCTCTTTCATTATAGGCAGAATTTTCTTGTACTATGTTCTAATTGAGTTGGCATATTTGTTTATTCTACCGTTCATTTACATTTTTACAACGTCCATGATGTCTTATAAAGACTATATGGATCCTACGATTGAATGGATTCCGTCTGCTATCAATTGGAAGAATTATGCCGATGCATTTAAAGGCTTGTCCTACTTTGGTTTTGAAAGAGCTTATGACGGAGGCACTCAGTTTGTATCCTCTTTCTTGAATACGTTGATTGTATCTTTAGGCAGTGCGGTTCTTCAGTGTGTTTCTTGTGCTATTATTGGGTATGCACTGGGGCGGTTTAAATTTAGAGGTAAGAATTTTATCTTCTTTACTGTTATTCTTGTACTCTTAATTCCCCCACAAACCACTATTATTGCGTCTTACGGTATGTGGGCAACAATGGATGCGATTAATACTTTTCTACCGGTTATGTTACCTACCTTATTCGGTTTGGGGTTAAGAGGTGCGCTGTTTGCTTTGATCTATATGTATTTCTTCCAACGTATTCCTGATGCAATGGATGATGCAGCACGTATCGACGGCGCAGGTCCTATGCGTGTGTTTGGACAGATTATGCTTCCTTTGGTTCGTTCTGCTACGGCTATTGTATTTATTTTCTCCTTTGTTTGGCATTGGAATGATAACTATGAAGCGCCTATGTATATGTATTCTGGTACGGTTATGACACTTCAACCTAAATTAGAGAACATTAAGTTTTATTTCTCTGAATTAATGGGCAGTAGTGGGGAGGTCTCTGAATTTGATAAAGCGATGACTGAACCGACATTGTTTGCGGGGTGTTTGCTAGTTATGCTTCCGGTATTGATTGTTTATATACTGGGTCAGAAGAAGCTGGCAGCGGGTATTGAACGATTGGGCGTTATTGAATAATGAAAGGTGAACCTTGAAATGAAGAGTAAATGGAATCGAATTTTATTATTAATTGTCGCTTTGTTGGTTGCTGTTACTGCAGTAGGCTGTCAAGAAAACGGTGGCAATGATGAACCAACGCAGGACGCTGCTGATCGTACGCCGGTTCCGCAACCGGATGAATTGGCGGGATCTATTAAGTTGTCTACCTATTCAACAAAGGGATATGATACATCCACTTTTGCTTTTATTGGTGACTTTAACCAGCAGTATCCAGGTGTGGAAATAGAAGAAGATAGTGATCTGTCTTATGATGAGTATTTTGCCACTTTAGATGAGCGTGTGGAGAATGGTACGATCGGAGATGTGTTTTTGGTAGATTCAGACCGCTTGGCTACCTACGTGGAGAAGGGCTATGTTATGGATTTGACACCTTATTTAGATGGTCTTATTGAATATACCTCCGGTTCATATTCTAAGTTAAATCCGGAAGAGTTATTTTTCCGTGCGGCATATGAGTCTTCCGTTTATAACGGAAAAATGTACATGGTTCCTACGGAATATGAAAATAAAGCAGTATGGTTGAATTTAGATATGTTAGCAGAAGCTGGTCTTTCAGTTCCTTCTGACGATTGGACTTGGGAAGATGTTCTGGACTATGCTGAGAAATTAAAGAGCCTTGGATGCAGCACCCCGATTAGTATGGATTACACCGATTATTCTGTTTGGGGAGCGTTTGCATTAAGTCAAGGCGGCACACTTTTCCAAGCCGGCAGAGAAGAAGGCAGCACTGTATTAAGCTTAACAGATGCTAAAGTTGCAGAAGGACTTGAATATTTGGTGGATACGTTTATTCGCGGCGGTTATATCTCCGAGAAAACGCCGGATCAAATCACTGAAGATGAACTTTCTCAATATGGTATAATTGTTCTTTCTCATTCTGATATTGCTCATTGGACCCAAAAGCTAAGCGAGAAAGATTTCGATTGGGATTTTGCACATTTTCCACGATTTGAGAATGAACAGGGTTCCGTTCATTTAAATATTGGTGTAAAAACGCTGGGATTGGCGGTTCGAGTTCGTGAACTGTCTGAAGAGGATGAAGAAACTGTACAGGAAATGTTTAATGAAGTTTGTGCACAAATGGCTTTATATGCCATGGTTCCGGAAGCAGCACAACATTTTGCGGGGGTTTCCGGTGTTCGTGTTCCCGCTTTGAAATCCGTGAATGCTTCTCGCTTTTGGAGAGACTATCCCGTTTCCGGTAAGAATACGTCCGTATTTTCTCTGTTTAACGAGTATGACTATGCTGCAACCCTTTCTTCTTTTATGACTTTAGATGCGGCAAATGAGATTGATATTGCAATCGGAAGTGCCTTGGATGCTTGTGCGAAAGCAGGGGCGGGGACGCATATCGATGCTTATCTTCAGAAGATTCAGGATGCTGCCAATGCCAATTGGTAATATCTTATAAAAGTTGTGAATAGGATACGAACATTTTGTAACAAAAAATCAAAAATGTTTTAGATTCCGTTGACAATTAAGGTAGTTATGATATTATTAATATATCAAAGAATCTGTATAGATGGAGGTTTTATAATGAAGAAATTGATCATGAAGTCTTTGGCTCTGTTGATTGCGCTTATGACTGTTTTCAGTTTAGCAGCTTGCGGTCCGAAGACAAAGCAGACCGGTATTATTTATGAAGTGCCGGAAATTGAGGGAACTATCACATTCTCTTATGCTGCTGATACGGAGTCTAAGCAGAATGCTGCCAATGCGTATATTGATGCATTCACTGCGAAATATCCGAAGGCACAGGTAGACAGAGATTATGGTTACCGTACCGGCGATGCTGAGAAGCGTATTGCAGCCGGCAATATTGGTGACGTGTTCTACTTTGCAGAGGCTCAGGCTTATAACTACGCGGTTACACACGAAGCATTAATGCCCCTTCAGTATTATATGGAGGTGCTGGATATCAATATTGACGACATCTATTCCGGTATTTATGCAGCTGGTATGATTAACGGTCAGTATTACTATGTTGCACGTGACTTTAACCAAATGATTATGATCTATGACAAGACGTTGGTTGAGAGTAAACAGCTTACAAATCTCGTAAAGCCCGGATGGACGTGGGATGATTTTATGTATGTTTGTGATCAGCTTACGGATGAAACTCACTACGGAGCACAAATCCAGCTTTCTTATGATCCTGTATTTATTCCGTTACTCGAAGCGAATATTGGTCGTAACAAGTGGTTTGACACGGCTGCCCGCAAAGTTGACTTGACTTCTACCGGTACATTAGATGCGATTGAGGAATTGTTCTCCAAGTACACTGATCAGGGTGGTACGATTGATTTGCAATTGGGTGCTTATAATGATTATTACAGCAGTAGAACTCCTGTATTTAAACAAAACGTATACGTTGCTGTGGAAGGTATTGGTAAAGATTTAGAGAATAATGCACAACATGATTGGGATATGATTCACCTTCCTCTTGCCCAGAACCCTGCTTTTGGTTGTGGTTCTTCCGGTGTGGGTGTATACAACGGTACATCTAATCCTGATGCAGCAGCAGCTTTTGCATTGTTCTTCTATACACCCGAAGGACAAACTGCATTTAACGGTCAAGATGGTGGTTCTGTTCCTGTATTGGCTTCTTTGAAAGATGCAGATTTCTGGAGACATGCAGAGGATGACTGGAGTGATAAGTACTGGGATGCCAACATTTATATGGCAGACGATTACGCTGTTATTGGACAGTTTGAGTGTATTCTTCCTCCTGAAGTAGCAGCAGCACTTCAAGATAATTTACACGCTCAATTAGCACAAGTTGCAGCCGGTATACAAACATTGTCTGATGCAATGTCTTACCTTGAGACTTTGGCAAACGGAGCTTGGGAGGATATTGCCTAATTAATCCTTATAGGCTATGATTTTTTAATGAAACAAAGCGGTCGCTTCAAAGCTGTTTAAGAAACAGGGATGAGGTGACCGCTTTTTTACATACGCTGATATATCCATATCGCACAAAAAGTCAGAACCATGGATAAGAACGTATGTAGAATTTTTCCAACCAAATATTTTCTGCAGGGTAAATTATTTTGACTTAAAATATAAATAACTTGTAGATGCACTGAAATACCACCCCAAGAGATAATGCCGGAATATAGGCAACATTGAAGTATTTGCTGCATGGATTCAGATATGCCGGAAATCTGTATTTGCGACGCTGCTTGGCATCCTGAGGTCATTTCCGCAAGCATAGAGAGAATTCCCGAAATATTTTCCACAATGGGATGACCGCTATATTCAATCGAGGCGCATAGCGCTGCAAAGAATATAACGGTACCTCCAACCGGTAACATTGTTTGTGCTGCGTCTGAAATTGAAGAGGTCAGTGACTTTAGCGCATCTTTTACGGAAGAAACGGGGGAGATGATAAGTTCTGCAGGCTGATTCAACGTAGCATCTTTATTTTTCATTTTACGTCCGAACCATATACCTATTAAGAGAGATGCTGTAAGATGACAGCCCCAAAGAATAATTCCAAGCTGAGTAGAGGATAACATGGTGGTTCCAATTACACCAATAACAAATAATGGTCCTGCGTTATTTGTAAATGCAGTTAGTGCTACGGCATCTTTATAGGGGATTTGACGATTCTTATATAGCGATGCTGTTGTTTTTGCACCGTTTGGATAACTTCCAATCCATCCTATTAAAATTGCTAAAGTGCTCATTCCGGACACCCCAAACAGAAGTCTTGATAAGGGTGATATAGTTTGACCAATCCTCTGAAAAGAACCTGTTCGAATCATCCAGTTGGATAAAACACATAAAGGGAATATAGAAGGCAATACTACAAAAAGAAATAATCGAAGTGCCTCTGCTGTTTCCGGAATGGCAGAGGATGAATTTCCAATAAAAAATATTAAAAATAAAGTAGAGAATATACATACAAGCATAGATAAAATTTATGCCGATGATTGCAATTTTAGGACAAAGCGTGTAAAATAAAAATGTATATGCATAATTAATTGCAAAGTATTGAAACAAACGGGAGTGGAGCGTATGCCTATTAAAATTCCAAATCATTTACCTGCCAAAGAAGTGCTTCGGAACGAGCACGTATTTGTTATGAACGAGGATATGGCTTTCTCTCAGGATATTCGTCCACTTCAAATTGCAATTATGAATTTAATGCCCACTAAAATTGTAACGGAAACGCAACTGCTTCGTTTGCTCAGTAACACGCCGCTGCAAGTTGAAGTTACGTTGCTTCATCCTGCATCCTATACCTCTAAGAATACGCCGATCAGTCATTTGAATACCTTCTACAGCACCTTTGATGAGATTAAGAACCGGAAATTTGACGGTTTGATTATTACGGGAGCCCCTGTTGAGAATATGGCATTTGAAGAGGTAAAGTATTGGGAAGAACTTTGCTGCTTGATGGCTTGGTCTAAAGAAAACGTAACGACTACTTTGCATATTTGTTGGGGTGCGCAGGCGGGAATGTATTATCATTATGGCGTTCCTAAGGTGGATTTGGGTAAGAAACTATTTGGCGTGTTTCCGCATCGGGTATTAAATAAGCGGGCAAGATTGTTACGAGGCTTTGATGACATTTTCTATGTGCCTCATTCCCGATATACCGGGAACGATTTGAGTTTGGTAGAAAGGATGCCGGAATTAGATGTGCTGGCTGCATCGGATGAAGCCGGTCTGTGCATTTGTGCATCCCATGACAGAAGGCAAATCTTTATTACCGGACATTTGGAATATGATCGTGATACATTGCGCACTGAGTACGAAAGAGATGTACAGAAGGGCTTGGATATTGCAATTCCGGCAAACTATTTTCCGGAGAACAATCCAAAAGAGAAACCGTACCATCAGTGGCGCAGTCATGCATATTTGCTGTATGCAAACTGGCTTAACTATTATGTTTACCAGGCAACGCCCTATGATCTTTCTGCTATTGACGGTGCCTATAAGCCGGACAGAAAGGGTGAGTGATTGGTGGAACAGAATTTGGAGCGTAAGAAGAATTTTGGGAAGGGTTTTATCCAACGAGATCATCGAGGAAACCTCATTTTGTTCTTAGTACTTATACTTATTGCTGTGATTGCTGTGGCAATTTTGACCTTGCTACCGACGCGTTACGTGGACAGAGGTAATCATGCACAATATGGTATGGGGCGGAAATCGATGTTTCCTTTTGTTTTCTCGGACGGGGAAGGTACTCTTCGTGTGATTCGAGACGAATCTTTGACTGTATATGAAATTGATGATTCTGTATCGCAAAGTATTCATGACAGTAAAGAGGATATTGTCTATTACGTGCGCAAAGGATTCTTATATCAATACGAAATTGAGAAGAATACGCGTAAGGAATTGACAGGTGACGTTGCACCTTTTGTGCTTACAGAGAACAGAAATTCCATCTTTGTGGTTGATGCCAAACGAAATATCAAGATGTATGATGGCGAAACTTGTGTGATGCTTTCC
>JAZRHX010000121.1:0-1799 GCA_045644985.1 Clostridia bacterium
GGAAGAAATTATTGAGAAAGTGCAAGCAGAACCGGAGGCTTTCTCCGTGGATTCAGATTGTATGAATTTTGTAGCTTTGGGTAGAATTTGTCATCAAAAAGGCTATGATTTGATGCTCAAAAATTTTGCAGATGCTTTGAAAGAGCGAGACGATTTGCGGCTTTATATCATCGGAGACGGAGAAGATCGATTGTCCATTGTCCAACAAATTCAATCACTCGCCTTAACAAACAAAGTGTTCTTACTGGGCAATCAGCCAAATCCCTTTTGTTATATGAAACACATGGATGCATTTATTTCTACGTCCAGGTACGAAGGACAAGGCATGAATATTATGGAAGCAAAAGTGATAGGGCTTCCCCTTTACTGTTCTAAGAATCTGGAGAAATACGTACCGGAACTCACCGGGTATGAAGATATGACAAAAGCTTTGATTCAAGCAAAAAAAGTGGAGAAGTCCCCGGATTTACTCACAACCTATAATGCTCAAATTTTAGAAAGTGTCTACAAATTAATAGAATAAAAAACCGGACACAGTGTCACAAAACTGTTTCCCTGTGCCCGGAAATGAAACAACAAATTTAGTCAAGTTCCGGTTGGAAAGAAGCCAGTACTTCTCCCATCAATGCAATCTTCGTAGGCATATAGAAGATGACGTAGTCTTGATGTTCTGTCGTAACAGTCATTTTACTGTCTTCCCGACCTCTGGTTAATTTTTCTTTTGTTAGGTTGCCGTATTCGTCGTAACTCCACTCATAAGAATAGGTGTATTCGTTCATTAAATCATGGAACATGGAAGAAGGCTTTCCGTTCTCTCCGTATTGGATTGTTTTCTCACTGGTAATCTCTTTGTTCCCGTTGGAGTCAATCTTCTCCTTTACTTCTTTGATTAAAAGTCCATGATCATTATAAGTCCATATAGTTTCATAGACTGTATCGTCGTAACTCCCCATCTGCACTTCTTTAATCCGTCTTCCGGTTTGATCGTAAGAATAATCCCATGCCTCAAAAGAAGACTCGTCGTATGCGTCTTTCTTGCGTGTACACCGTCCCTGTTCATCATAATTATATGTCGTGATTGTGGGGCTCTCGTTACCGCTATTGGTGGAAATTAATTCAATAAGATTGCCCTGCTGGTCATAGCTGTATTCTTCGGTAATCGTGTCATCCCCATTTAAATATCGTATAGTTTTGAGGAATTGCCCTGCCGCATTCAAGGTAGTAGTTTCCACCAGTACGTCGTTTTGTGTAAGCGTATAAGAATTCTCACCATAGGCATAAACACTTTCCATGGAATTGTTGCCCATGGTAGCCACCGCTTTCATTGGTCTTCCTTGATTATCCCACGTGTATACCATCGTCATTGAATTACCGTTTCCATCTGCTTGTGTACTTTGTTTAGGTAGAAAAATAAATTTCTCCAGCTCCGCTTTGGATGCTGCATCGTTCTTGGTAAGAAGTACTTTATAGGCATCCAAATAACGTCCTTGAGCAATCAATTCCTGGGGATTTCCCTTAGGTAAATCATCTCCCGGCGCCGTACCGCAAGCAAACAAGGTGAACGTTAAAACGAATGTAATCAATAAAGCAACATATTTCTTCACGTTACATCTCCTCCTTAAGCATTTATAATTTATATTGAAAGTATAGTACAAAAAATAAGCAGCAGCTAACCGTATATCTCATCCGATTCCCAACATCATACCGACCCAGTACATCAGCATACCAAACAGCCACGCAAGCGCACATTGCCACACAACCACACCCACCGCCCATTTGTTACCCAGCTCGCGACGAAT
>JAZRHX010000122.1:0-1915 GCA_045644985.1 Clostridia bacterium
TCAATTATACAACATTTATATGCCACTGTCAAAACGCATGAGCAATTAAATTCACAGTTAAATCCCCGTGTTTATCCGGGATAACTTCACATACGTCAAAGCGTATATTATAATTCAAAAACTCATCCTTTTGCATCAAAAAGCATCGCGCCAATTTACGAATTCTCGCCTTTTTGACCGAATCCACAGAAAGAGAAGCCTCGGCAAAAGACGGATCTTTCCGAAGCTTTACCTCGCAGAATACCAGCCACTCCCCCTTGACCAAGATTAAATCAATCTCGCCCATTCGGTGAAAATGCCAATTCCGCGTCACCAATCTATATCCTTCGTGAAGATATGCCTCTAACGCTAAATCTTCCCCTTGTGTCCCCACGGCACGAAGATTTACGTTTCCAGCCATTCGAAAGAATCTCCATCGCTGGGCATAAGCCAATCCCCTCTGGGAGACAAGGAAATACCACCAATCTTCGGTCCATCCGGAAGACAAGAACGTTTAAACTGCTGCACAAAGAAACGGCGAATAAAGGTGCGAAGCCATTTCTCAATATACGCAGGTTCGTACGTACCCGCAAAAGCAATCGCTGCCAAAGCTTGAATCTTCTCCCGAGTAAAACCATATCGTAAGAAATAATACAGGAAGAAATCATGAAGTTCGTAAGGTCCTACCAAGTCCTCCGTCTTCTGGGAAATCTCACCGCTACTGGGAGGCAACAATTCAGGGCTGACCGGTGTATCCAAAACATCCTCCAGTACCGCCTTTAATTTAGGTTCAGCATGGTCAGCACAAAACTGTACCACGTGGCGAATCACTGTTTTGGGAAGAGAGGCATTGATGCCGTACATAGACATATGATCCCCGTTGTAGGTTGCCCAACCAAGGGCCAATTCCGATAAGTCGCCGGTACCGATAACCATGCCATTCAAACAATTAGCCAAGTCCATCAGCACCTGGGTCCGTTCCCTAGCCTGGCTGTTCTCATACGTTACATTGTGATTGTCAGGACTATGTCCAATATCAGTAAAATGTCTTAAAACCGACTCTTTAATATCAATTTCCTTTAAAGTAACCCCCAAACTCTCACACATAGCCACAGCGTTATTATACGAACGCTTGGACGTTCCAAAGCAAGGCATGGTTACACAACAAATATCTTCTCTGGAAAGACCTGCAAGATCAAAGGCATGCACCGTAGCTAGCAAAGCAAGGGTTGAATCCAAACCTCCGGAAATTCCAATTACTGCAGATTGTGCGTGGGTATGGAGCAATCGTTTCCGCAAAGCATATCCTTGCATATGCAAGATTTGTACAAGACGACGTTCTTTCGCACTTTGATCTTTGGGAATAAAAGGAGAAGATGAAACGTTACGCAGCAAATCCACGCTTTCCCTCTGCATAACTTCGAACACAAAGGTATAATCACTGCCATCCAAGGCTTTAAAAGTATTTCTGCGCCGTCTTTCATAGTTGATCAATTCGATGTCCACGTCCTGAATCAAAACGTCTGCCCCGAATAAACCGGAATCCGAAAGAATACGTCCATTCTCTGCAATGAGTTTATGACCTGCATAGACACCGTCCGTTGTAGACTCATCTACACCCGCATCACAATACGCATACGCACAAATACCTTGAGCAGAAACCGCAGACACACGCCTCCGTCTGGCATCGTCTTTGCCAATGGTTTCATTGTTGGCAGAAAGATTCACCAAAATATGTGCCCCCATTTGCGCAAGCGCAATGCCGGGCGGATTGGGTACCCATAAATCTTCACAAATTTCTGCTCCGAAGCTATAAGGAATCACGCCGCCTTCTACCTGGAACACGTAAGAACCCACCGGAATTTCTTCTCCTGCAAACGTTACGTACGTATCCTTAGTTACAGGATCAAACTCCGTAAAGTACCGCATTTCTGTG
>JAZRHX010000123.1:0-7628 GCA_045644985.1 Clostridia bacterium
AGACCATATTCCGATTCACCACGAGAACGAAATTGCCCAGTCCGAAGCCCTTACCGGAAAGAAGACTGTCAATTACTGGATGCACGCAGAGTTCTTACTTGTGGATAACGGCAAGATGTCCAAGAGTTTAGGTAACACATATACAATTGATACGTTGATTGAGCGGGGCTTCAGTCCCCTTGCTTACCGTTACTTCTGCTTGAACGGTCATTACAGAAATAAATTGAACTTTACGTGGGAAGGGCTCTCCGGTGCACAAACTTCTTTGAATCGTTTGTATGAGACGCTACTTGCCCATAAGAATGCAGCAGACGTAGCCATTACAGAAACTGTGCAAGGAGACGGCCGTTATGCGGATATGAACGTCATGGATGCTTGGAAGCAAGAGTACGAATACGCACTTTCTGATGACTTAAATATTCCGTTGGCGTTGAGTGTAATTTGGAAAGCACTGCGTTATCCCATAAAGAGTAAGAAGATTTATGCGTTTGTATTGGCGGCAGATGATATTCTGGGTCTTGACATGGAAGTGGGCTGTGAAGCCGCTGCAAAGGCTGCAAAGGCGCCCTTGAATGCAGACGTTCCGGAAGAAATTCAGAAGCTTGCGGACGAACGTTTGGCTGCAAAGAAAGCGAAAGACTATGCAAAAGCAGATGAAATCCGCGATCAAATTAAAGCTTTGGGTTACGTGCTGATTGATACTAAAGACGGTACCAAGATTGAGAAAGCGTAAAGGTGGAATCCCATGCATTTTCCCCGAAAATGTTATGAAGAGTGGACGGATGAAGAACTGGCGGTGGCTGCCCAAGAAGGGGACGAGGCTGCCTGTGAGGTGCTCTTAGACCGCTTTAAAGGCATTGTTCGGGAGATTGCAAGAACGTATTTTTTGGTAGGCGCGGACGGTGATGACGTTATTCAAGAAGGGATGATCGGTCTTTATAAAGCTGTACGGGGCTATGACCGGGAGCGGGATGCGTCTTTCTCTACGTTTGCTATTCTTTGTGTGCGGCGTCAGATTGTATCTGCGGTTCGGTCTGCTACCAGACTGAAGAATTCGCCTTTAAATGATTATATCTCTTTGTGGTCGCGGGATACTTTGACCGAGGGATTCGCCGCTAACGAACAAGTGGTGCCGGATCCTGCGGATGCGTTTATCAAACAGGAATCCGAGCAACTTATGCGGGATCGGCTTAACCGCCTGCTGAGCGAATTCGAGTGGCAAGTGCTGGGCCTCTTTCTGGCAGGGAAATCGTATCGGAACATTGCGGAATCTGTGGGGAAAGACACAAAAGCTGTAGACAATGCATTGCGCAGAATTCGGCAGAAATTAACCAAAGAAACAGAGCGAGGTGTGGAAGATGAAGAAGGGACTTTATAAGAGAATTGGTTTCATGCGAATTGTCTGCAGTATGATGGTATTGCTTTTGGTATCTTTTTGTATCTTAACGCCACGATTATTTCCTGAATCTTCAGATACCGGCGCGGATCAAGCTCGAATCCTGTATGAACTTGGGGTGTTTTCTGAATACAATGGTGTTTATCTTGCTGAACGTGTTACGCCCAAATTGGCGCAGACCACTATTAGGAAGCTTTTGGGAAGCGGCGACGCAGAACAAACTGCAGCATTCTACCGGTACTTGAACTTGGAAACGGCACCGGATTTAACTGTTTACGAGGCGCAAGACGCACTTACAGAAACCCAAGGATATGCATTGTTGCTTCGTGCCCTTGGTCATTTTGTAGAAGATGCTGCTGTTTTGGACAAGGCAAAGACCGTGGGCTTTGGCTTTATAAGAGACGTTCGGGACAGTCAAGCTGTGCTTTCAAATGGCACTTTTGCAATTCTACTTTACGAAGCGCTTTTTGTTCGTCCGCCTAATACAGAGAACTATACCACCTACCGAATTCTGGCGAATTTAAATAGTAATTTCAAAGAGATTCTTTTGAATAATGGTTTGTATGATGATATTCCGGAAGCATACGTACCTTTGTTTAATCGGGGTGTCTATAAGCCAGACTCTTTTGCATCGCTTCCCGGCACCCAAGGACGTAGAGAATGGGTGGCGCATTATTTAAATGTGGACAGCGAATATATTGCCGCTTATATTGCCGGTCTTTTGGCAGGCGCTTGGACTTTGGAGGGAAGTTATTCTGTGGAAGGCGATACACCTGCACAGATGGAGGTCTTATATAGACCTTTCCCGGAAGACACACAACGAGAGTTGGGATTAGTTCTGAAATATTATTCTAACGGAACCGTTGAATGGGCATTGCTTCTGCCGTGAGGAGGGACGTTACATTGATTCGCGGTGTTATTTTTGACATGGATGGCGTTTTGTTGGATTCGGAACCGGCAACCGCATTGGCATCTGTAAGAGGGATGCGGGATTTCGGAATTTATGCAAATCCGGAGGATTTCAGGGAATTTTGCGGGATGGGTGAGGAAGCATATTTTGGTGGCGTTGCGGAAAAATACGGAGGTGTCTACACCCAGGAAATGAAAGACCGTATTTATTCATACTACGTTCAAGATGCTGCTCGGGATATTGTCTTATTTGAAGGTGTTCCGGAGGTGCTTCGCACTTTACATGCCCGTGGGTATAAATTGGCCATTGCGTCCGGCGCGTTGCCTATTAAGGTGAATACGAATATTCAGGCGGCAGGACTTCCGATAGAGTGTTTTTCTGCTATCGTATCGGCGGCGGACGTACAGAAACAAAAACCGGCCCCGGAAATCTTTGTCACAGCAGCTCGTAGAATGGGATTGGAGCCCCATCAATGTATTGTGGCAGAAGATGCGGTCAGTGGTGTCACGGGGGCAAAAGCCGGTGGTATGAAATGCATGGGGATTACTACCACGTTTCCCGGTGATAGACTTATAGCTTTAGGGGCAGATTGGACGGCGGATCATATTCGGGCCTTGCTGGCTTTGCCGGAATTGGCTTAATTCATTTCACCTTTCCGTAAACTGCATAACGATCTGCAATCATAGCAATAAACTCTGTATTGGTAGGTTTCCCTCTTTGTGCGCTTACAGTGTAGCCAAATAATCGATCCAGTAAATCCGTACGACCGCGAATCCATGCGGTCTCGATTGCAGTGCGAATGGCTTTCTCTACGCTGGCGCTACTCTTTCCGTATTTCTTTGCAATTACGGGATAGACACGCTTAGAAAGCAATCCGTCCGGTGTAGTTCCCATATCAATCACCAAACGAATCGCTTCTCGTAAATAAGTATAGCCGGATAAGCTTGCGGGAATCCCAATATCAATCAATAAAGTGGTTAAATCGCATTCAATGTCCAATGTTTCGGCAATTTCCTCACCTGCAAATCTGTGATGTGCAGCAGAAAGATCAGGAAGCGCCGAAGTGCCTTGTATTTGCAGCAAATCTCGAATTCGTTCCAACACAGCGTACGGCAGTACCGGCTTTACCATATAATAATCAATTCCTGCGTTGCGTAGAAGATACGTATTGGAATCGCTGATGATTGCGGATAGAATAATAATGACCGGCAATGTACGAATCCGTCCTTGGGCCTTGCAAGCTTGTAAATTGCGTAGAATGCTGAGACCATCACAACCGGGAAGCATTAATTCTAATAGAAGCACAGTGGGTTTCTCTGCAAGTACTCGATCTACGACCGCGTTTCCATCTCCAACCACACCGCACAAGTGCAGATCGTGGGTCTTTTGGATTGCTTGGGACATCTTGTGGGCAAAATCGCCGGATGCATCTGCCAAAAGAATACGCGGCTCGTTCATATGAACACTCTCCTATGTAAAAATCAGCTGCATTGAAATCGGCGGTGCCCATCATCATACAAAATTTTTCTAAAAAAAGCAAATATTTCCCGGGAAATAATTTCTCCGATAATTTGCGCTGTGTTCGTGCACACTAAAAGTCGGAGAGGAGGTTTTGCTTATGAAACAGTCAAACCAATGCGGGCATCAGAAAATTGCTTGTGACGTGAGAAGTTGTATGCATAATCAATGCATGGAATGTGGTAGCGGAATTACAGAGGGACTTTGCTCTTTGGCAGAAATCCACGTAGCCTACAAATGCGGGTGTCATACCCATCAAGCGGATGAAAGTGTATGCGCAAGCTATAAGGCAAGAAAGTAATTTATAATTCACTCAAAAGGGGCCGGGTTTCTTCATTGCAAACCCGGTCTTTTTTTTGTATAATAATACAAGTAAATTTTTTGAGGGGACAAGATATGAGCAGGATTATCGTACTGGACGAGCTGACAGCCGCCCAAATCGCAGCAGGAGAGGTTATTGAACGCCCGGCTTCCGTGGTAAAGGAAACGGTTGAGAATTCCATTGATGCAGGCGCTACCGCGATTACTATAGAAATCAAGAATGGTGGCATTCGTTTTATCCGAATTACCGACAACGGATGTGGTTTTGAAGCCGATGATGCGGTAATTGCCTTTGACAAACATGCTACCAGTAAGATTAAGACCGGCTCGGACTTGGAAAATATTCAAACCCTTGGCTTTCGTGGAGAAGCGCTAGCCTCTATTGCGGCTGTTTCCGACGTGGAATTACTTAGCCGAACAGAAGCAGAACCTATGGGTATTTACGTCCACATTAAAGGTGGGGAAGTTTTGGAAAGTCGCAACGCAGGGAGAGCTAAAGGAACGGTTCTTACTGTTCGGGATTTGTTCTACAATACACCTGCCCGATATAAATTCTAAAAGAAAGACCAAACGGAAGCCGGTTATGTAAGTGATGTTGTTCAAAAATTGGCTATGGCAAATCCAAAGGTATCTTTTCGTTTCATTTCTAATGGACAAGAGATTCTTCGTACACCGGGTGGCGGTGATTTGAAAGCCGCTGTTTACAGTATCTTTGGCAGAGAGACAGCCGCAAACTTGTTGGAAGTGAACCATACGGAAGGCGACCTTCATATAACGGGTTTTGTGGGTGTTCGTGAGGCGGTTTACGGTAATCGTAATCGTCAGATTTTCTATGTGAATGGTCGAAATATTAAGAATAAGCTAATTACGGCGGCATTGGATGAAGCTTATCAAACTGTGAGGATGAAACATAAATTCCCCTTCTGTGTTCTCCATATTCAGGTAGCACCGGGGAAAGTAGATGTGAACGTACATCCTGCCAAGACCGAGGTTCGATTCTCGGATGAAAGTGCTATTTTTCGGGCGATTATCCACAGTGTCACCAACGCCTTACTTGTGGATAACCGAGGTGGTAAAGAGGCGATTTCTCTTGATAAAATACAGAATTTTACAAAAAATCCTGATTTAGAGGCTTATTCTGTGGATAACTCTGTGGAAAACCGAAAAAGTCTGTGGAAATCCACTATAGACACCCCGAAAAAAGAAGAATTTTTGACCAAAATGCCGGAGAAACAGGTGGTTTTGTCAAAAAATCACTCGAATTCACCCGTTGGAGCAAAAGAAATTTCATCGTTTTACGACGTGCTCAAGCAAAATTCTGAGTTTGTGGCAGAAATGCCTGTGGATAATCAACCTGTATCTGTGGATAACTCTGTGGAAACAGTTGTGGATAACTTTTTTGAGAAATCCACAGATCCATTGTCTGTTTTTGGCACCATGACGTACAATGAGAATGATATTTATACGGAGGCACAGCTTATTGGACAAGCCTTTGATACGTATATTATCTTACAGAAAGATCAGGAAATTGCCCTTATTGATCAGCATGCTGCCCATGAGCGGCTGATGTATGAAGAAATCCGTGCATCTCTTCAGGAGAAAGCAGACACGCCTGCCATTCGTCCTATGTTAATTCCCGTTACGGTTCGATTGGCACCGTCTGAGCAAATCTTGTTTGAAGAATATCGGGATTTATTTACACAAATCGGATTTGAAATAGATGATTTTGGTACCGACACGGTGGTTGTTCGTTCGGTACCCGCCCTTTTAGCAGACGTGGACCCGGAAACGTTGATATTGGATAGTTTAGACCAAATTCGTCGGGGAAAAGGACCTAAAGAGGCCATTTTCCAAGATGAAGCAGTTTACACAATGGCGTGTAAAGCCGCAGTGAAGGCAAATCAAAAACTGTCGGAAGCTGAAATTCGTACTTTACTGAAACGTCTTTCTCTGCTGGAGAATTCTTGCACGTGTCCCCATGGTCGTCCCATCGTTGTCCGTCTTACTAAGCACGAAATTGAAAAGAGGTTTAAGCGATGTCTGTAATTCCTGTAATTGTAATTGCGGGGCCTACCGCTTCGGGGAAAACGGCGCTTTCGATTGCCCTTGCACAAAAACTCAACGGTGAAATTGTTTCTGCTGATTCCATGCAGATTTACAAGCACATGAATATTGGTACGGCTAAACCGGATTTACAAGAGCGGGCGGGGATTCCTCATTATATGATGGATATTATAGAGCCTTGGCAAGCGTATAGCGTGGCACAGTATACGCAAGAAGCGCGCACCTGTATGAAAGAAATTGCAAGTAGGGGACGCATGCCGATTGTTGTAGGGGGGACCGGACTCTATATTAGCGGTTTGGTGGAAAATATTGTTTATGAAGAGATTCAAGTAGATTCGGCGCTGCATGCTGAATTGGAAGCTTTTGCCCAAACCCATGAACCGGACGCGCTTCACAAGCGACTTCTGGAATGTGATCCGGAGGCTGCCGGCGAAATTCATGCGAACAACGAAAAGCGGGTACTACGGGCACTGGAGATGTATTTGACAACGGGTCTTACCTTAAAGGAAAGGAATTTGCGTTCTAAATCCGGTCCTAAGGAATTCGACTATACCGTATATGCCATTGATATGGATCGCGCCGTGCTGTATGACCGCATTGACCGCCGGGTAGACATGATGGCAGACGCCGGTCTTGTGGAGGAAGTTCGCCGCGTATCGGAAATGGGGATGAGTCGGACTGCCCGTCAAGGAATCGGATACAAAGAAATTTTGGAACATCTTTCGGGTAAAATATCTTTAGAAGAAGCCTTGAATCAAATTCGTCAAAGCTCCAGAAATTATGCAAAAAGACAACTCACCTGGTTCCGTCGTCCGGAATGGGTGAGTTGGATGTGTAGTGATCAAATTCGTCAGATTTACGGCATTTCGGATTAAAGCTGCAAAAGTGCTTTAATATGGGTCCATACTTGTTCTTCGATAACTTCCATAGGCTTCATGGAACCGTCTTCTTCTGCGCAGGAAAGCAATACCGTGCCGGGGAAAATCTCAGCGCATAAATGATAGCCTTTGCGCACAGATTCCAAGAAAGCTAAATCCTTCTCGTATACGTCTGCGTCATCTCCTACGTAATCCCGATGCCCCTTCTTAGCCACATTGGCTCTTGAAGTAGCCGTGGGAATATCGAAGATAAAGAACAATTCCGGTTGGGGAATTTGTAATTCCTTAAATTCTAAATCAAAAATCCATTGGACAAAGGCTTCCGCCTGGCTTGCATCGGACACACGGGACCCTTGATAGGCGGCATTCGCCATGGTAGAACGGTTTAGCAGAACGACGTCGTACTTCCCTGGATCAAATTGATTAAACGCCATACGACGATCCATTGCATACCATAACGACATAGACTTTACATCTACCACTGCCGCAGAAACGCCCTCTGCATTGGAAAGCATCTTTCCGATTTCTTTCCCGAAGAAAG
>JAZRHX010000124.1:0-2370 GCA_045644985.1 Clostridia bacterium
GTGAGCATGCAAATTAACAACATGGGGAAAAATATAGAAGAGGAACCGGTGAAGAATAACTTTACTGAAAGAATTGCCGGCACCAAAGTATATAAAATGAAGATCACAAAGAGAACGGTTGCCGGAATTGCAAGTAAGAAATACCAGGCAAGTCTTGCTGCATATCGGCTGATTCCGGTTCGGAACTCACCTTTCGTATAGGATTTCTCTTCGGAGGCGCACAGCATCTGATGGAAAAAACCTGAATAAGTAATGCCCAGCATTGCCGAAACCGCAACTAGCAAAAGAAGCATCATAAAGAAAAGCAAAAGAAGGAGGGTGGGATTTCGAAACATCAGCCCGATTCGTTCCGCCATTGTGTTTAATTTGGACAGGTAGTCAGAGCCAAACAGAGCACGTAATGTTCCGTAATTCTTCGATAGAGGATTAAATTGCTCCAATATGCACAACAAAAGAGTTACACCGCTGATAAAAATAAACAGCGCCGGACGCTTGCGTACTTTGGACAGAATATTCTTAAAAGTTTCTATCATAGAAGAATCCCCTTCTTCGAAAAAATATACAAATTTATTATAGCATGATATGCGGGGATTGTCTATTGATAATCCGTTGACATTTTACCAAAATTATGGTATCTTGTGCTTGAAAACGAGATACCTCAGAAGGGGAGTAGCTTGCCACCTGATAATCAACATCGTGACGTGTTTATATGCGTCTGGTTATCGGGCCCGACAACAGGGAAAGTCAGACCTTCGACAGAACGACGATTTGGTATTCTGTCGGAGGTTTTGTTGTTTTCAATACACAACAGTGTAGGGAGGAGATATCTATGAAACATTATTTAATTGAAACTGAGGCTGTGTTGGAACACGTACACTCTACGCAGAACGGCTTATCTGAAAGCGAGGCGACCAAGCGCCTTGAAGAGAATGGTAAGAATCGTCTTGCGGAGGGGAAGAAAGAAAGCTTACTTCACCGCTTCTTCAAGCAACTCGTAGAGCCTATGACGGTTATTCTGCTGGTAGCAGCGGCTGTTTCTGCGGGACTTGAGATTTACAATGGCGTAGCCAAAGGTCACTGGGAGTTTCCAGCAGATGTCGTTATCATCCTTGCCGTTGTTTTGATTAACGCAGTGTTGGGCGTCTTCCAGGAGAGTAAAGCCGAGAAAGCTATTGAGGCCCTTCAGGAAATGTCCAAGGCACAATCTAAAGTCATCCGGGACGGTCGCCAAATTACAATTCCCAGTGAAGATTTGGTTGTGGGTGATATTATTGTGTTAGAGGCCGGCGATGCAGTGCCTGCGGATGCCCGTATTCTTGAATGTGCTTCTATGAAGATTGAAGAAGCAGCGCTTACCGGTGAATCAGTTCCTGTTGACAAGCGCGTAGAAGCGCTTTCCAGCGGTACAAACGGTGACGTGGCGTTGGGTGATCGGAAGAATATGGTTTTTATGGGTAGCACAGTGGTATACGGTCGTGGTAAAGCTGTGGTTGTGGCAACCGGTATGGATACAGAAATGGGCAAGATTGCAGATGCGCTTGCTCAGGCAGAGGAAGGTAAGACACCTTTACAACAAAAGCTGGCGGGTCTCAGTAAGATTCTGACCTATTTAGTCATCGGTATTTGTGTAATTATTTTTGCAGTCAATTTGATTCGTGAAGCTGTGGGTGGAGATTTCGGCGCGGAAATCATTCTGGATACATTTATGATTGCAATTTCTTTGGCGGTTGCTGCAATTCCGGAAGGCTTGGCTACCGTCGTTACGATTGTGCTTTCAATCGGTGTTACCAATATGTCTAAACGCAATGCGATTATTCGAAAGTTGACCGCGGTGGAGACGTTGGGCTGTACACAAATTATTTGTTCGGATAAAACCGGAACGTTGACGCAAAATAAAATGACGGTTGTGGACCACTACGGCTCTGATGAAATTCTACTGGCAACTGCAATGTCCATGTGCTCCGATGCACAACTGGATGGGGAATTAGGCGAGGCTGTGGGCGAGCCTACGGAATGCGCATTGGTTAATTATGCCAATAAATTGGGTTTGGATAAGAACGCGCAGGTACTGCAATTGGTTCGTATAGGCGAAGTCCCCTTCGACTCCGGTCGAAAGATGATGTCTACTGTTCATAAAAATGAAGAGGGTCAGTTGATTCAATTTACAAAAGGTGCACCGGACGAGGTATTGAAACGGTGTACGAAGGCTTTGATAGATGGCGCAGTTGTGGATATGACCGACGCAATTCGGGAGAATATTTTGAAAGCCAACAAAGAGATGGCAGACCAAGCCCTTCGTGTGTTGTCTGCGGCACAGAAGTCTTTGGATACAGAACCGTCTGTTTATGAAGCAGAGGCAGTAGAGTGTGA
>JAZRHX010000125.1:0-2496 GCA_045644985.1 Clostridia bacterium
TTCCTCCGGGAGAGGAAGGGGAAATTCTGTTGGCAGGACCTACGGTCATGAAAGAATATTGGGGGCAATCGGAAGAAACCGTCCGCACCTTACGCCATCACGAAGACGGGCATACCTGGGTGTACACCGGAGATTTAGGCGTAATGGACGAGGAAGGGTTTATTTATTTCCGAGGGCGGTCGAAAAGAATGATTGTATCCTCAGGCTACAACATTTACCCGGCACAACTGGAGAATTTATTGGATGCCCATCCTTTCGTACAAATGAGTTGTATTATTGGGGTGCCGGATCCTTATAAGATGCAGAAAGTCAAGGCCTTCGTGAAGTTGTCCGCTCTTTCCGAACCTACAGAAGAGACACGCGCACATTTAATGGAATATTGTCGAAAACACATTGCCAAATATGCCCTTCCCTACGATATTGAATTCCGGGATGACCTGCCCAAGACACTGGTGGGCAAGGTAGCTTATCGGGTGTTGGAGGAAGAGGAGGCTCGCCGCTCCTTGTAAAAAACAATTCTATACATATAATTCGTAACATTCCCCATTGTCATTAGGCTTTTGGGGATTTTATAATATGCATATTATAAGGGGTTTTACCCAAAAGGAGCGGATTTTGTTATGCGTACACGCATGTTATTTAACGATAATTGGTTGTTTCATTTAGGTGACTACATAAAGCCCACCCAACAGAATGAGAAAGATTTGTATTATCATGCCAAGACCCGGCGTTACGTCAGCGGTCCTGCAGCCTATATTACGGAAGCACCTAAAGATTATTATTGCTACTGGGATATTAATACTTGGTCACAAGTATCGCTGCCACACGATTACGTGATTCAAGAAGAGGTTCAGCCGGATCAGAATGCCATGAACGGTTTTCATGAATATAAGAACGCTTGGTACCGAAAGACTTTCTCTGTGGACGAGTCTTTCCGGGGCAAACGTACGGTTTTATATTTTGAAGGAGTAGCCGCGAACCTTTGTGAGGTTTACTGTAACGGCGTACTGCTTGCCCGCTCTGTTTCTTGCTATACGCCTTTCGAAGTGGACCTCTCCGACGTACTTCGCTTTGGAGAGGAGAATTTAATTAGTGTTTATCTCAAGCAAGGGGATCCGGAGGGTTGGTGGTATTCCGGCGGCGGTATTTACCGAAACGTTTGGTTAGAGGTAGCTGAATCCGTCGCGATTGATCGTTACGGCGTGTTTGTTTGTCCCCAAAAGTCGACGAATCATACGTGGAACGTTCCCGTGGAGACACAGGTTCGAAACGATGGGTTCCAAGAAGCTACTTATACTATTTTGACAGAGCTTTTAGACATGAACGGGAACAGAATTGCTGCCGAAACCGTTTCCGGTACGGTAGCCGCAGGAGAGAAATATGCCACAATGCAACATTTCACCGTCACCAATCCTTCTTTGTGGGACTTAGAGAATCCTACCCTATATAAGATCCGCACCACCGTCTCTTGCGAGGATTCCGTGGTAGATACAGAAGAAACGCGGTTTGGTTTCCGCACCATCGAATTTAATACTACCCACGGTTGTTTATTAAACGGATCTCCCGTGAAATTAGCCGGAGTATGCTGTCACACCAACAATGGTTTAACCGGACTTGCAGTGCCGGAGTCGATTCAACGTTATCGTCTGCGGCTCTTGAAAGAAATGGGCGTGAATGCATACCGATGTGCGCACTATCCTCACCATGAAGCTACCATGGATGCCATGGACGAGTTTGGCTTTATTGTAATGGCGGAAACCCGGTGGTTTGATTCCTCTGATGAAGGTCTTTCCCAGTTGGAGACATTGATTCGCAGAGACAGAAATCATCCGTGTGTGGCAATGTGGAGTATCGGCAATGAAGAAATGATTCATTCCGAACCGGAAGGTGCGCGAATTGCCAAGACCATGATTCGGACACTAAAGAAACTGGATGATTCCAGACCGGTAACCTGTGCAGTGGTTCACGACCCCGCCAATGCACCTTTGCAAGAATTGATGGATGTAATTGGTGTAAATTACGATTTAGACGCCATGGAGAAACTTCACGAAAAGTTCCCCAACAAGCCTATTGTAGCAACAGAGTTATGTGCTACACCTTCTACCCGAGGGTGGTATCAAGATAACGATACTACGCGAGGATATTTCAGTGCGTATGATAAGACTTTCTACTACCCCTTACATGTTTCCAGAGAGTTTTCCTGGAAATGGGTGACACAATATCCTTGGATGGCAGGCGCTTTCCAATGGTCCGGTTGTGAATATTTAGGCGAAACGGCTTGGCCGCGTTTGTGTTCCCAGTCCGGCGCGATCGATTTATTCCTGCAAAAGAAAGAGGCTTTCTACGTAAACCAATCACATTGGACCGAAGCCCCCATGGTTTACGTAATGCCACACTGGAACTGGGAGGGTCGGGAAGGAGATTTAATTCGTGTTTGCGTGCTTACCAACTGTCCTGTTCTGGAACTGTTCCTAAATGGAAAGAGTTTGGGTCGAA
>JAZRHX010000126.1:0-5435 GCA_045644985.1 Clostridia bacterium
AAAGAAAATTCCCGTAGGTGGCGGCCTTGGTGGCAGCGGTGCAGACGGAGCCGGTGTGCTGCGGTGATTTAACGCCCATTTTAACTTGGGACTCAAGACGGCTGTATTGATGGAATTGGGTGCAAAATTAGGCACCGACGTACCTTTCCAGGTGCTGGGCGGCGGCACGGGCCTTGCAGCCGGAACCGGCACCAACGTAACAATTCTTCCTTCTTTGGAACGAGGCACGTTTCTTATTTGTGATCCCGGTTTTAGCATGATGACCAAAGAAGTGTATCAGAAATACGATTCTATGGAAATCCCCCCCACCAAGCATCCGGACACAAGCGCTTTGATTTCATTGCTTCGGGCAGGGGAGCAAGAAGAATTTTGCAGGCGCCTTCGCAACGTGCTGGAAGTACCTGCTTTTGCTATGAAGCCGGAACTGGCTAAGATCAAGGATGCTATTTCGGAAAATGGCGCAGAAATTGCCCTGATGTCCGGAAGCGGCGCTTGTATTTACGGCATTTTCCAAAGAGAAAGCGCAGCGCGCAAAGCCGCTTGGACGCTAGAAACCCAGTACGGTTGTACGACTTTTATTTGTGATATTTCTCGCCTGCGTTAATTTTCATAGCCCGATACAGTTGCTCGGCTAAGATTAGGCGGGTCATTTGGTGGGTGAAAGTCATGGGGGAGAGGCAAAGACGGAGATCCGCCATCTTACAGATGCGGGGATCGATGCCATCGGAGCCGCCGATGACGAAGGTAAAATGGGACGTGCCTGACAGAGTTTTCTGGGAAATCCAGGAAGCCAGGGCGGGGGAGTCGATCATTTTACCGTGAAGATCCATGGCAACCACACAAGAACCGGGCGCCAGCCGCTTAAGCAGTGCATCGCCTTCCCCGGGGATATCCGATTCTGCTACTTCCACAATTTCAATCTTGACATATTTAGACAGGCGTGTGGCATAATCTGCCACCGCTTTTCGCATATATTCTTCTTTCAATTTGCCTACACATAAAATGGTAAAACGCATCATAAGATCGCTACCTCGCTTCGTTTATATTGCCCGGCTACGCTTACGTGGAGTAGGGGAGCGGAGGTTCTAAAAATATCCGGGTCTACCGTCCCGCTTCCATTTACAACGCTGAAACCTTGGGTATATAGTTGCTGACACACGGTTTGCTCTGCCAGTTTGGGTCGATTGTTTTCTTGGCTTAAATGACCCAAGAAGATACATTTTGTACCGTCTTGTGCCAGTTCTGTTGCAAACGCCCCGGCATCATCATTGCTTAAATGACCTTGATTTCCTCGAATTCTTTTCTTCAGCGGCCAGGGATACGTGCCGGTCATGAGCATTTCTACGTCGTGATTGGCTTCCAACACTAAAGCGTCGCTGCCGTGTGTGTTTGCCCTTATGTCATTCGTTATGGAGCCAATGTCCGTAACCACTGAAATTTGCCGGTCTTCTGCGTAGCAAGTGTAGGCTACCGGATCGGCTGCATCGTGGGGAATGGAGAAACTGCGTATGCAAATATCTCCGATCTGGAAACTACCTCCGCCGGAAGGGGAGTAGATTTGGCGTTGTTCCCGGAAGAGAGGACCGATGGTTTTATCCATACTGCGCCAGGTCTCTTGATTGGCGTAAATATTTGCGTGATGTCTTCTGGCGAAAACGCCGGCGCCTTGGATGTGATCCGCATGTTCATGGGTAATCAAAATCCCGTCGATTGCATCGGGATTCTCGCCGATGGCACACAAACCCTGGGCGATGTGCTTGGCATTCACCCCGGCGTCAATGAGAATCTTGGTGTGCTCGGTCCCGAGAAAAATACAATTCCCGCTACTGCCACTAAATAAACTGCAAAATTTAATCATAAACCGGATTTTCGCTCCGAACCCGTCGAATTTTCGCGCCGAGAGCGCGAAGCTTCTCGTCAAATTCATCGTAGCCTCGATCGATACAGCGAAGATTCGTAACTTCGGTTTCGCCTTCTGCAACCATCGCTGCGATGACTAACGCTGCACCGGCACGAAGGTCCGGGCATCGCACAGACGTTCCACTTAATGTCTTTCCGCCGTTTACAATGGCCATCTTGCCGTTTACCACAATATCGGCGCCCATTCGGCGAAGTTCTTCCGTATATTGGAAGCGAGAATCCGTTACGCTTTCTGTTACGTTACTTGTCCCTTGTGCAAGAGCGAGAAGCACGGTCATTTGAGGTTGCATATCCGTCGGGAAACCCGGGTAAGGTTGTGTCTTCACGTTGGTGGACTTCATAGGTCCGTTTGCGTAAATTCGAATCCAATCTTCGCCTTCTTCAACACCTACATTCATTTCCTGTAATTTAGAGGTCAAAGACTCCTGGTGACGAGGAATTAAATTTCGCACGGTTACGTCGCCGCCGGTTGCAGCCGCAGCAATCATAAAGGTTCCTGCTTCAATTTGGTCGGGAATAATGGAATACGTAATGCCTCCCGCCATACGGGAAACACCGGTAATCTTAATGGTGTCTGTGCCGGCACCGCGAATCTTTGCGCCCATGGCATTTAAGAAGTTTGCTACGTCTACTACGTGGGGTTCTTTCGCACAGTTCTCAATAACGGTCTGCCCGACTGCACGGCAAGCTGCCAACATTAAATTGATCGTAGCGCCCACGGACACAATATCTAAATAAATATTCGCACCGGTTAATGCGCCGTTCTCTTGAACGGAAACTGCTTGCACTTCGCCTCTGGATTCTTGGATTTCGGTTCCTAAAGCCTGAAAGCCCTTCAAATGCTGATCAATGGGTCTGGTGCCCAAACTGCAACCGCCGGGAAGGGCCACGTGCATCTTGCCGAAACGCCCCAACAGTGCACCCATATAATAATAGGAGCCTCGCAACTTACTAACCACATCAAAAGTGGCGGAACTATTCTGAACACCCGATGCATCGACTCTAACCGTATGGGCATCTAACCACTGGCAGTCAGCCCCCAGCTTCTCCAGAATCTCGATCATTAATTTAACATCCAGAATATCCGGTAAATTTTCTATTGTACAAGGCAGATCTGAAAGCAGAACTGCCGGAATAATCGCAACTGCGGCATTCTTACTGCCGCTTACAGTTACGTCTCCCCTAAGGGTGACGCCTCCTTCAACAATGAATTTCTCCACGACTTGGTTCCCCTTTAAGTATGTGATGTCGTTCCGTCTTCGTATGAAAGTACAATCTATTTTATCATGGTTTTAGGGCTTTCGCAAGGGGCATTTCGGTAAAGGCTCTTTTCTTAATAAAACCGTGAAAAATTAAAATGGGTAGCTGGGTTTAAATGTAAAAAGCATAGGCCGTAACTGCAATAAATTCTGTAAATTACGACCTGTTTCTATATTGGGTTTGTCAAAAGCCCGATAGATGACGATTTGAATTTGGCTTTCATTTTTAATCATTTTACGGTTTCAAGAAAAGAACCTTCGTAAAAACCGTATTGACAGATTCTCGGTTCAAGGGTTATGATTTCAGCAGATTACGGATGAAGAAAGGCGGAATATTTTTGAATCGGAAATATCATGTCCAATATGCCCACGGAATTTCAAAACAAGATTTACAGGATTTGTGGATTACGTGTTTTCAGGAGGATGGGAATGGCTTTGCGGCGCGTTTCTTGGAAGAATATTTTAAGCCGGAGCAGGCGGTTTGCGTGGTGTCCGAACCGGACAACCGTTTGGTTTCTGCGCTGTACTGGCTACCTTGTACGTATCAGGTAAATGGTGTAACCGGTGAACTCCTGTATATATATGCCATGGGCACGTATCCGGAATTTCGAAGGCAAGGCAATCTCCGCCGTATGTTGGAATTTGCCGAGCGTCATTGTCAAAAATGCAAGATAGATGGAATGGTACTTTATGCTATGGATACATCCAAATCGGTTGTGGAAACTTTTGGAATGAAACCCATTTTAACATTGGAAGAAAGTCTCCTTGACGTTCTGCAAAACCGAGACAGAATTGCTTGGTGCACCGGCACGTTTGATGATTTCCAACGCTTACGCAATCATTATTTAAGCTTGCTTCCTGGGTATATTTACTGGAAAGAAAGGGAACTTCGTTTTATCTATGAAGATCTAAAGCAAAATGATAAAATTCATTTCTTTCGGGAGCAAGGTATATTGCATTACGCTGTTTTCGAACAAACGGAGACCGGCTATATCCTGGAAGAATCCGACAGGGCGGAAACGTTCTTGCCTGCCATGTCCCGCAAGCTGATATTGCGTAAACCCGGCAAAGGCATTTACGCAGGACATATTAAAACTTATACGGAGAAACTTCCGGATCAAATAGCAAAAGAATTGTATTTCAACCTTATCTTGAAATAATACCACCAGCTATGCGGCCATAGGCACGTCTGTCTTGTAGTAAGCGGCAAGAAAAGCGGCAATTTCCTGCACCCGTTCTTTCTCGCAAGGATTCTTTAATTTCACCCGTTCAACGTTCTCCAGAAAAGTTTGCTCCGTGTCCCAACGAATAAAATCCATATAAATCTTTGCCCCTGCACCCTTGCTTGCGCATTCGGCTTCGTAAATCTGAAGGGCAATGTCGTTGGATACACAATAACTAATGCAGTAGAATGCTTGCTCATAGAAATGGGGAATCATAATCCAGGACGTTGCAAAGCTTTTGTCTTCTGCCTGTAAATAGAAACGGGCTGTGATATCCTGCGCAATCTGATTGATCTTCTGCAACGTTACTTCCTCCGGTGAAAGGGAATATACTTGTTGCTCGAAAGCGGTATAGGCGCTTTGCGTGATATAAACATTCATGGTGTCATACATCTTATATGCCGTAAGATTGTCCCGCAGTTTACTTTGTTCATCCGGAAGATAGGCCAGCATCAGATATTCCATACCCTGAGAGGCACACTCTGAAAGATCCAGTATATAATTTCCGTTATAGTTTAAATACATATCCGTGAAATGTCCAAATTCATGGGAGAATGTAAATAAATCTGAGCTCTTCTCCTCTGCATTGATCATCATAAAGGGCGCATCATAATTCTGAATATAGGTCGTGAAGTCATAAGGTAATTTCCCCGCGGAAGGTGCCAAATCATACAGTTCGTACTTCTCCATAAAGGAGAAAGCATCTTCCACGGAGTCGTCTATTTTGGAAACTGCGCTTTGCACAATGCCTGGAACTTCTCGCCAGGAGAGGGTATCTAAAGTGGGATGTTGCGCAATCCCGTTGTTTGCCAAAGTTCTGTATAATGGTACCAACGATTTCTCCACTTGGTCAACAAAATCAGCACCCATTTTGGCAGTATAATCCCGTTCCAATTTCTCATAAGCATACTCCGCGTAATTGTCGTAACCCAAACTTGCGGAGATTTGAAGACGTACCAAAACCAATTCCGCGTAAATCCCACCCAAAGTCATGTTGGCTTGCTTTGAGTATGCTCGCATAATGGCATCGTAT
>JAZRHX010000127.1:0-8335 GCA_045644985.1 Clostridia bacterium
GTGCTTCACATCGTCGTGTCCGAACAAATGAAGAATGCGCACCGTTTGCTCGCTCAGTGCCTCCAAGGACTTGAGCAAAGGTGTTTTCTTATCCAAAGCTTCGCCGCCAAAGGAGCAGAATACCGTAGGAATACACAACGTATTCTCTTTAATAAACGCATAGGAGGTAGGATCCCAAGCCGTATAGCCACGGGCTTCGAAAGTGGCGCGAAGACCACCGGACGGGAAACTGGAAGCATCCGCTTCACCCTTCACCAACTCTTTCCCCGAGAATTCCATAATAATATGGCCTTCTTTGGTTCTAGAAAGAAAACTGTCGTGTTTCTCTGCGGTAATACCGGTCATAGGCTGGAACCAGTGGGTATAGTGGGTTGCCCCCTTCTCAATGGCCCAATCTTTCATCGCGTTGGCAATAACACCTGCCAAAGCAGAATCCAAATTAGATCCTTCGCTGATGGTTTGTTTCAAAGCTTTGTAGGTTTCTTTAGGAAGGCGTTCCCGCATGACGCTGTCGCTAAACACGTAGGTTCCGAATATTTCACTAATCTTACTCATAAAATGCTGCATCCTTTCCTTCTCGGAAAATGTTTTCCGTAAAATAATACCGAAATGGCACACTTCTGTCAACACCATTTCGGTTATTTTATGAAATATTTTTTGTAAAGGTTCCTGTTTTTGTGTCTTTTTTGTGTTATTTTTCAAAATTAAACTTATTATTTTGAACAAGTCTCCATTTTACCCCGAAACTTTTTATATGGAAGCGCTACCACAACGCCCAAAATCATCAATCCAAACCACACCAAGATTAAATTCCCCCATCCAATGGAAGAAACCGCATTTGCAAATATGGCGGAAGATGCTGCTGCCGCCATATAACTCATGAAATCCAGGAAACCCGTGGCACCGGAAACCATTCCTGTGTCTCGAAGGCTTGGGCAGTACCTGCTCCAAAGCATGGTGGCCGCACTATTGGATGCCATAATAGCCAGCACAATGAAAATCACGTTCAAAATAGGCTGTTTCAGTAAATAAACTGCTATGAAACAGATTGCCGAAGCGGAAAACGCCAACAAAATTACCAAATCCATATTGCGATGTAGTCGTTCATATACGAATATAGCCACAAAGGTGGTGAGAGAAATCACAAACGTAGCCACTGTAAAAATCCAGGCAGCGCGATCCGGAGAGAATCCTAAATATTCAGAAATGTACGTAGGAAGCCAGAATACCACCGTAGTGCGTACCACACCGGTCAGGATAGAAATCAATGTGAATTTAATAATTTGGTGCCGAATGAGCACTTTGATGCCGCCGGCTTTGCCTTGACCTTTGGGCTTTTGGTATTTGCCGTATTCAATGATCTTCTTTCGTTCAAACAGGGTAAAAACCAGAAAACAGACCAACCCCATGACTACCAAAATGGCGCTGCTGGCGAAGAAGACGCCTTGCCACACAAAGAGCGCCGCCAAAATTCCTGCAAAAGGTGACCCGAAGAAAGACGCAAACGTATAGCCAAGGCTGCAACGGGTGGCGTAAACCAGTTCCGTATTCTCGGAAACTACTTTGGTCATAGGTCCGTAAATCATAGAAAGGGTAAATCCGGTTAAGCCGTACGCGCCGTAAACGGCAAAGGGATAATCCGCAAGGAGCGGAAACAAGGCGCTGCCGATTCCTGCGAGCACCAAGCCGAAACTCATCATGTACTTTGCTTTGATCTTATCACCGATGGCACCGTTAATGAACTGCCCGATGGCGTAGGTAATAAAGAAAAGGGACGAAAGGGTTCCCACACTTTCTTTTGTAAAGACCCCGCTTGCAATCATTTGGGGAGACACGGCACTTAATGTATTTCTGGCTACGTAAACAGCTAAATAAGACAGGAAACACACCATTCCAATCTTAAAGGCTTTCTTCGCTTCTTGACTAATCCTCATAATGCCTCCTGCAATGCTTTGGCCAATTGGTCAGCACAGGAAGTATTCCGGAATCCACAGCGGATACCAGAAATCTTTGGAATAATGTCTTCAGCCCGCGCACCTTCAATTAGAGCCGGAATGGCTTGCAGGTTTCCGTGGCAACCGCCGCGAAAGACCACGTTATGAATCACGCCGTCTTCCAAATCAAAATCAATTTGAGAGGAACAGGTTCCTTTGGTTTTATATGTAAAATGTGCCAACTTGAATCTCGCCTTCTTTCAGTTGCCGGTGGCTTCCTTATACAAGTCTTTGAAAGCCTGGGCAGAGTTTCGAATGGTATCGTAGCTTACACAGTAAGCAAGTCTAAAGTATCCGGGATAACCGAATCCACTTCCGCCTACTAAAATAATATTGTGACGAATAGCCATTTGAGAGAACGCCGAATCGTCTTCAATGGGACACTTTGCAAACAAATAGAATGCGCCCTGAGGTTTCATACAGCTAAAGCCTGCATCCACCAAAATATCGTAGAGTAAATCACGGCGCTCTTTGTAAGCTTCCAAACCGGCTGCTTCATCCAGGTGATCTGCAATGACCTTTTGGAAAAGTCCGGGGGCATTTACAAAGCCCAACGTACGGTTGCAATAAACCATAGCCGCTACCAGCGTGTCGGCATCTTCAATGGTGGGATTTACGGCGATGTAGCCGATTCGCTCACCGGGAAGTGCTAATGATTTACTGAAAGAGTTTACCGTAATGGCATTCTTGAAAATCTTCGCAACGGAAGGTACTTTTACGCCGTCGTAAACAATCTTTACGTAGGGTTCATCGGAAATTACGTAAACGGAATGCCCGAATTCCTTCTCCGCATCGTCTAATACGCGGGCCAGTGCCAGCAGGGCTTCTTCCGTGTAAATCGCGCCGGAAGGATTGTTGGGCGAATTCAAAATAATCGCCTTGGTATTGGCTGTAATCGCCTTGGCAATGGCAGGAATATCCGGTTGGAACGTGTCGGGAAGTGTCTTCACCGGTACGACTTTACCGTTTTGGTTGCCTACGTAGGAATTGTATTCCATAAAGTAAGGTGCCAGCACGATAACTTCCTCTCCCGGATTCATTAACGCTTTCAAGGTAATAGAAAGACCTGCCGCTGCGCCGGTTACCATAATAATCTGATTCTCAGTGAAACCCACACCGCTTTCCCGCTTCATATACGCGGCAACTTTCGCCCGTACGTCCGGGAAGCCGGCGTTAGACATATATTTATGGATATTTGGCGTGCGTACCAACTGCTCCATTTGCGCAAGTACGGTCTCCGGAGGCTCCGGATCGGGGTTTCCAAGTGTAAAGTCATACACCTTGTCTTCACCATATTGTGCCTTTAATTGATTGCCCAGTTCGAACATCGCCCGAATCCAGGAACCACCTGCCATATTTGCTACAACATTCTTAGAAAACATCTTACGCTTCCCCCTTCAAGATAGAAATAATCTTCGTCTTGTCTGGCGCGCCGTATACCGCGGATCCTGCTACCAACACGTTGGCACCCGCGTCTCGCACTTCTTTACAAGTATTGGCATCCACGCCGCCGTCCACTTCAATATCCATTTCCGTAAGGCCCATTTCATCGCACATCTTCCGAATGGCCGCAATCTTCTTGGTTACGGAATGAATATAAGACTGACCACCAAAGCCCGGATTCACAGACATAAGGAGCACCATATCTACGTCGGGTAGAATATATCGTAAAGTAGATTCATCCGTTGCAGGGTTCAAAGATACACCGGCTTTGCATCCACACTTGTGAATAAGCTGTACCGTTCTGTGAAGGTGGGTGCACGCTTCTTGGTGGACCGTAATAATATCGGCGCCTGCGTTTGCAAAAGCCTCAATATACTGATCCGGATTCTCAATCATCAAATGTACGTCGAAAGGCATCTCCGTCCATTTCCGAATGGCCTTTACAATGGGAATACCAAAAGAAATGTTGGGCACGAAATGGCCGTCCATCACGTCAATATGAACCCAGTCTGCACCGGCTTCTTCAATGACCTTAATATCTTCTCCCAATTTTGCAAAATCTGCAGACAAAATCGAAGGTGCAATCTTAATTTCCATAATTCTTTACTCCTGTTCCCCGCCGGTGATTTAGCGGTACTTGTTCTTCTCTTTCTCCAAAAGTTCTTTATAGAATTCGCAATAGCGTTTATACCGTTCCGGATGGAAGATTCCTTGCTCCACCAAACCCCGAACAAAACAATCCGGCTCCCCTATATGGCGGCAATCCTGGAAACGGCACTCACCTTGGTTATTATATACCTCCGGATAGGTGTGGGGCAAGTCTTTTGCCTCAAAATTTAATTCCAACATGCTAAATCCGGGAGAATCAATGAGGAAAGTGGGGCGCGTAAAATATTCCCCTCGCACTTCAAATATCTCCGCATGGCGCGTTGTATGCTTACCACGCATAGTTTTATAGCTTAAATTTCCGGTAGCCATCTGCTCCCCACCGGAAGCCAAATTCAGGAATGTGGACTTGCCCACGCCGGACTGTCCTGCAAGAACGCAGGTGTAGCCATTCATGGCTTCGCACACCGCTTGGGTACCTTTCTTATCGGAAGCAGCAGTAATATAGCATTCCGCCGCCCCTTTATATTGGGATACAAGCTCACGGGCATAAGCCTCATCCTGGTCGGATTTGTTAATCACCAGCACCGGCTGAACCCCACTTTGCTCTGCGTAAATCAACATCTTATCCACCAAATATAAATCCGGCTTGGGATTTCCCGCTGCCACCAACAGGAAAAGTTTATCTACGTTGGCAACTTTGGGGCGAATCAAAGAAGTCTTTCTAGGAAGAATCTGGTCAATGACTGCAGTACCCTTGTTGGCATCTTGTTCACTAAGGCGGACACGATCTCCCACCAATAATTTGGTACCGTCTTTCCGCAGAATGCCTCTTGCACTGCACGCGAAAAGTACACCGTCTTCATAGACCGTATACAAACCGCCAACACCTTTTAGAATAATACCTTGGGAATCATGCATATATTACAATCTCTTGATAGACCTCTCCGTCAATGTAAACCGTCACCCGAGTAGGCGCACCAGTGTAAGAAAGGGGCACCTCCAAGGAAAGTGGGAAATCTTCCCGTGCCACATTTCTCCCGATGTAAAGTGTGGTAGCAAGACCACTGCCCGCTGTATCATAATCCACACGCACGTCACAAGTATCTTGTTCTAAATCTTTGGGATACGTAAGCGTCAAAGGTTTACGATCTTCCAAATATCGGGTTTCGCAGAAATATAAGTTTACCGGTTCGTTTTTGTACACTTTTGTATTGGCTGCAGGATACTGTTCCACCACGGTTTCAGAAGCAAATACAGATTCCTCTTCCGGTGGCGGTGTAGGAGCCGGAGCGGATGTCCTTTCCGCAGAAATAACAAGTGTCTGAGGGAAACCGCTCACCAAATCTGTAATATCCGAACCGGGTTCCGGATAAACGGTCCCCAGCCGAAGTCCGGCCTGTTCCAGTTTCTTCTGTGCCTGTTGTAACGTAAGACCGGAAAGATTGGGCACAGACACTTTCTCAAAAAGCACACCCGAACTGTAGTAAACCACAACATCATCCCCTGCCACAACAATACTGCCTGCATCCGGTGACGTCCGAACAACTTTCTGTTCTTTATATTTGCCGCTGGCAATGGGGGTATACGTAACTTGAATGCCCAAAGATCCCAACTTGGCACCCACATCTCGATAGTCATCCCCGGCGTAATCTTCCAAAACAAAAGATCCGGTCAAGCTGGACACTTCCAATTGAATCACAGCACGATCCTCTATAATCGTACCTTCTTCAAAATTTTGTCCTACCACATACCCTACAGGGTACGCATCACTCTCAACAGGAACCTTCTGCACCTGAAAGCCCTTCTCCGTAAGACTTTGAGCAACAGCATCCGCTTGAAGTCCGGTATAATCCGCAATACGATGTTGGACATCCGAGAAAGCATTTAAATTATCTTTGATATTCTGGAATCGAGAAACAATAAATACAATACCCAAAAGTCCCAACAAAAAAGCCAAGGTATAAGCGACTGCGGAAACCGTTACCGTACGAATAATTTCCGTGCGTTCCGCCCGATAAGAAACAGCCTTTCCGTGAAGATTCTCATCATCCTCCAAAGAGAAGCCAAGCTCTTCATCATCTTCATTCTCCAAAAACGTTTCTGTTCCCAAAAAAGAAAAGCCCGGTTCATCTATTACTTTCTGCATACGATCATACATCTCTTCCGCAGATTGGAACCGCTGCAAAGGATTCTTATTTGTGGCCATCATAACCAAATCGCTGACACCGCAAGGAATTTCCGGATCCACCGTGTGGGGAGGCACAATATGACCGTCAATATGCTTAAGGGCAATGGACACGTGAGATTCTCCATCAAAAGGAACCACACCGGTGACCATTTCATACAACATAATACCAATGGAATAAATATCAGAGCGCTCATCTACAAATCCGCCTCTAGCCTGCTCCGGAGAAAGATAATGTACGGACCCTGCACTATCCGGTTTTGCCTGCTTTGTAGAAGAAGATACCACCCGAGCAATTCCAAAATCCGTCAATTTAATCTGACCGTTATCGGTAATCATAATGTTTTGGGGTTTAATATCCCGATGAATCACTTTATGGGCATGGGCACAACTCACAGCAGAAAGCACCTGAGCAGTCACATTCAGCGCATCTCTCCACTTAACGGTTTGAAGTGCCACAATATAATCCTTCAACGTAATGCCTTCAATAAACTCCATCACGATATAAGGCATTCCGCTTTCTTCGCCTTGGTCAAAAATCTGTACAATATTCGGATGTTGCAAACCGGCAGTCGCCCGGATTTCATTTTGAAAACGGCGTACAAATTCCAAGTCACTGCAATATTCCGCTTTCAGCATCTTGATGGCAACAACACAACCTGCCTGCGTATCCATCGCCCGATACACAACAGACATACCACCTACACCGATACGCTCCTGTAATTGATAACGTCCGCCAAGGACTGCACCTTCCATTGAATCATTGTACATGATTTATCCAACCCTTTCTCACGACAGCTACAATGTGACAGTTACAACCGTGATATTGTCCAAACCGCCGTTTCGGTTTGCAAGTTCAATCAACTTATTACAAATCTGTTCAGGATTTCTCCCTTTCCGTATTACTTGGAAAATTGCTCGATCTTCCACCATTCTGGTTAACCCATCGGAACAAAGAAGCAATGTATCCCCAGGTCGACAATCATAAAGAAACAGATCGGCTTGAACCTGTACATTCGCACCTAAAGCCCGAGTAATTTCATTTCTTCTCGGGTGAAGTTTTGCCTCTGCAGGATCTAACTGCCCCATGCGAATTAAATGCTCCACCAAAGAATGGTCTTCCGTAAGTTGTGCCCCACTCTTGCCTGAAATCAAATAGGCCCGGCTGTCACCTACGTTCAATACAATTAACCGATTTCTTGCAATATAAGCACACACAAGCGTGGTACCCATACCGCGACATTCTTCGTTGGAAACCGAATCCTCCAAAATCCGTTGATTGGCCTGCATAACTGCACTGCGCAAACCATCGCAAATCACGTTCAAATCTTGCTCACCAGTTAAATACGTCTCAAAGTACTCAATGAGAGTGGTCACTGCAATCCGGCTGGCTACCTCTCCCGCCTTCGCACCACCCATTCCGTCCGCCACAACAAACAAGGAACAGCCTGTTCTTTCGGAAAATGAATATCCGTAGCTGTCCTCATTGCAGGCCCGGGATTGGCCGATATCACTTTTGGCAAAGAATTCCATCAGTATCCATCCCCTTGGATTGCGTTTCCATTGCTTTTCTGCGAAGTTGCCCGCAGGCAGCCTCAATATCTCGCCCCATGGCGCGACGCACAGTAGCGGCTACACCGCCATCTTCTAAGCGCTTTCGAAAAGCATCAATCCGTTCTCTTTCCGCCTTGTGATACCCTGTTCCTTCTACTGTATTAACAGGGATTAAATTCACATGACACAACATAGAACCTAACAAACGAATCAACTCATCTGCATGCTTTGGACTGTCATTTACGTCCCGAATCATGGCGTATTCAAAGGTAATTCTTCTGCCGGTTCGTACGGTATAAGTGTTACATATTTCCAATAGTTTGTCAAGCGTGTATTTCCTCGCAATGGGCATCATTTGAGCCCTCTGTTCCTGAAAGGACGCGTGTAAAGAAACAGATAAAGTGAGGGGAATATTCTCCACCATCAGCCGTTCAATTCCGGGAACCACACCGCAGGTGGACAAGGACATCTTGCGGTAACTGATATTCATCCCTTGAGGATCATGGGCCATGCGAATGAAGTCCAGCACGTTATCGTAATTATCTAAAGG
>JAZRHX010000128.1:0-1132 GCA_045644985.1 Clostridia bacterium
ATTAAAAAATTCATCACTAGCTTTAGCAATTTCACTTGATGTTGGGAACGCTCTATATCCCCCCTTATCTTCACCTATTTCGCAAATCTTATCTATAATTTTCTGAATTCTCTTAATATTATTATTTGCAGAAATAATAAAAGATATAAGTGTTTCAAAAGGTTCCTGCCGGAGAATCCGGATGCCGCCGCCCACTTCCACCGCTTGGGCAAGATAAAGGTCCGCCGCCGCAAAATCTTTCTTCATGGCGCCGTAGTCCCGTTCCAAATCAAAATATTGCACCCAGTAATTCCGGACATCCTCATCAGACGCGCCTTTTATATATAGGAAAGAATCGTCGTTTCGTACCGCGATCATTTTACCTCCGGCAACGCCTTGCCACCAGCTGTCTGCCGCCATCTCAAAACGAAAAGACTGCCCACACTCAAAAATCTGTCGGCAGTCGAAATCTCTTACAGCAATTTTCTTAATTTCCATCGGTGCCGATCTCCCCAAGGCCTGTCATCTTGCAAATGCTTCTGGGAAGGGCGTCTCGAGAATTGCCCCAGGGCGCTTCCGCATTTCGATAATCAAATTTCTTTGTGAACCAATGCACTTCTTCCTGCATTCGATCCAAATTCTCCTGCTGCTGACGAAGGAGGGCGGTAAGGAAAGCATCTTGTTTGTTGCCGGACAAGTGTTTACGCGCATAGGCAAGGAGACGGGTAAAATGTTTCATACAATACCCCATACCACCATCAAAACGCTCTTTAAACTCTTTTTGCGAGAAATACATATGTAAGATTACTTCCATATACCGTTCCATGGTCTTCTCCAGGTCACGGCAAATGCAACACTCCCGCTCGTGTGCTTCCCAATATGCTAAGATGGCGTCCGCAGCCTTGGCGCTGTCTTTCGCTTGCGGTTTCAAAGATGCCAAGAAGGACTTCTTCTCTTCTTTAGCGACAGAAGCATCACCTACCATTTTACGCATACGGTTATTTTGCTCCACCATATACGTGTCTAAAATCAAACCCAATCCCAAACGGTTCGTTTGCGTTCCATACATCATCGCAAAATGTCTGCCACAAAATCCCGTATCATTTGTTTCAATCCGGTTGTCCGGTTCCATCAAGGAGGGACCTAAATAATA
>JAZRHX010000129.1:0-1442 GCA_045644985.1 Clostridia bacterium
TACAGGAAAGACGATTTACTATAAACCCTTGCTTCCTGACGGCACTTTCGGCCGCTATGATTCCAACGATTCCGAAGTTATTCAATTCCATTTACAAGAGATTACAGATGCCGGAATTGACTTCCTGATTTTTGACCAGACAAACAAAATTCAAGCAAAGAATGCGGAAGGAAAGGAATGGATCAACGTTAATTCAATCAAAATGGCAAAAGCCATTTGGAATTGGAATAAGGTAGAGGGAAATCGAAAGATTCAATATTGCTCCGCAATCGGTGCGTATGCCAGTGTGGACAACAAGGGTGTTCCTTTGAAAGAGAAAGATTTTGCCCACATTGAAGCAGAAGCAAAGTTGTTATACGATTTTTATTTAAAACAAAAATGGGGTACGGAAACGGACCACGTTTACGTGGACGGAAAGCCGCTTTTGGTACTCTTTACGATTACGCAGGAGGAATGGGAAGGTTACGCTAAGAATCACGATACGCCGTATACGGATATGTTTACCCTTCGTTATTCCATCGGTCATGCCTATGATCCGGGCTACTGGGGATGGGTCATTCCGTTTGGCACGACGGTGACGGAAGATGTGGCTACGGTTATTCCCGGATGGTACAAGGCCAACCATCCTTTAGAATTGGTACCCAGAGAGCGAGGAAAGACCTATCAGAAGAATTGGGAGAATATTTTGAGTTCTACTATTATCCCTAACTTTATTGTAATCAACTCCATTAATGAATACGCAGAGCATACGGCAGTATTCCCCGCATCTACAGCGGATTTCCCTGCAAGCTATTCTACAAAATATTTGGAACGCTGGTACAATCAAGAGGGAAAGGAAGACCCGTATCTGTATTGGAATATGACAAAATTATACATTCAGAAGTACAGAAACGGGGATCGAAAATAAGTATTATATGTGACTGGGCATAGAGGCTGTCTTTTCACGGTCCTATGCCCAGAATTTTCAAATAGAGCGTGGTAAAATGGTGATTTTCGTCTATTTTACGCCCTTTCTGGGCATACGACCTTTCAAAAAACTGTTTTGTGCCCAGTGTCTGGGCATGGAGTCTTCGCAATATGATCTCTGTGCCCAGTCACTAAACATCGGTCCAACCCCACATATAGTAGTGCCAGCAACAGAAAGCCGGCGAAGAAAGTAATCCCGTAGGAAATAATTCTTCCCAAGGTCAGCAAATCCTTGTCCATAAAAGGGTATGGATAGCGGGATGATTCAGACAAGCGAGGTCCGATTTCCGCCCGGAGAAAAATCCAAAAACAATATGTGAAAGGATAAACCATCCAGCCGAAGGCATGGCGGATTTCCAGATTACCGTGGGGCACGAAGAAGACCCAATCCAGAAAAATCAACACAGGGGAGAGGGCGTGGAGGGCGTAACCTGCAAATAACGTGGGTGTGAGCGCTCCGAAGGATAAGGAATTGG
>JAZRHX010000130.1:0-2779 GCA_045644985.1 Clostridia bacterium
CCCGCTTAGAAGGTATTTCTACGGACGCCATTTTACAAGGTTTAGAGACGGTCTTTGTTCCGGGGAAAGCGGAAATTGTGCCTACGGGAAGAGATTTCACCGTGCTGATTGACTATGCCCACAATCCGGATAGTTTTATTAATATTTTAACCACTGTGAAAGAGTTTGCCAAGAGAACCGTATTTCTTTTTGGATGCGGCGGTGATCGGAATCGTCCTCGCCAACTGATGGGAGAGACGGCGGGACGGTACGCAGATTTCACCATTATTACGTCGGATAATCCCAGAAGCGAGGATCCGGAATCCATTGTACGGGATTTAGAAACGGGCATTAAACCCACAGGTAGCCCATATATTTGTATTGTGGACAGGAAAGCCGCCATTGAATATGCTATTCGGAATGCAAGACCGGGCGACGTGATTATTCTGGCGGGTAAAGGTCATGAAACCTATCAAATTTTTAAAGACAGGACCGTTCATTTTGACGAGCGGGAAGTTGTTGCGGAGGTATTGGCGAAATTATGATTGGGATGACGTTAGGTGAGATTGCCTCATATGCGGGCGGCGAATTAATAGGCGCACAAGGGGAGGAATTGGTATATGAAGTTGTAACGGATTCCAGAAAGATTGTTCCGGGATGTGTGTTTGTAGCCCTTCGCGGAGAGCGTTTTGACGGGCATACTTTCGTGGAACAGGCCATTGCCCAAGGTGCAAAAGCGGCCGTGGTGCGTTCTTCTTTTGAGCATCCGGCAGATTGTCCCGTGATTTTGGTAGAGGATACGCTTTTGGCTCTGGGACGCATCAGTGCGGGGTATGTGAAAAAGCATTTTACCGGCCTATCCAAAATCGCCGTAACGGGAAGCGTAGGCAAGACTTCTACCAAAGATATGATTGCGCACGTTCTTTCGGGACATTTTAAGACGTGTAAGACGCTTATGAATTTCAATAACGAAATTGGACTCCCTATGACGTTACTGGGCTTAAAAGAACAGGATCAAATGTTGGTGGCGGAAATGGGCATGCGGGGTTTTGGTCAGATTCGTTATCTTACGGAATTGGTGGAACAAAATTTATCTGTCATTACCAATATCGGTACTTCCCATTTGGAACTTTTGGAAAGTCGGGAGAATATTCTTCGGGCAAAAATGGAAGTGTGCTTTGCAGGTACACAATCCCGCATCAATCGCCCTTATAAGCTAATTGTAAACGGGGACAACGATCTGCTTCAGGATACGAAATTGTTAAAGAAAATTGCGAAAGAATACGGTTGTGCACATTTAGTGGTAATTCCTTTTGGATTTGGTCCTAAATGTGCGTATCGGGCAACGGACATGCGCACGGAAGGGACTTGTACATATTTTACTTTATGGTGTGACTCCGGACATTTTTCTGTGAAAATGCCGATCTTAGGTGAGCACAATGTTTACAACGCCTTGGCGGCCGTGGCGACAGCTGTTTCTTGCGGCATTCCGGCAGAGCATGCGATTGATCGTTTAGCATCCTGGGGAGATGAAGCAATTCGACAGAAGATTCTACGCTTCCGAAATGTGACCATTATTGACGATACTTATAATGCCAGCCCGGAATCCATGCGGGCATCTTTGACTGTGCTGAAACAGATTCCGGGAGATATACGAATCGGTATTCTGGGAGACATGTTGGAGTTGGGCGCCATGTCTTGTTCCGGTCATATGGAAATCGGTAAGATGGCTGCCAATATTTGTGATCGCCTGATCGCGGTGGGAGAATTGGCAGCGGGATATTGTCAAGGATTTGAACTTGTCAATGGTAAAAAGCCGTTTTGTCGATTTGCTACGTCAGATTTGGCAATTCCGGAAGCAATTTCTTGGTGTACAGAAGCCATTGAGGCGGGAAAGAAGGTTGCCGTTTTGATTAAAGGTTCTCATTCCATGCATATGGAGAAAATTACAGATGGGCTTACGAAACGGTTGAATTCATAAGAGATTCGAGGGACAAAAGATGAAAGAGTCAACGATTATTATTGTTTTTCTAACAGCATTTGCATTGGGCATTATTTGCGGACCGATTTATATCCCGATACTGCGGCGGTTGAAATTCGGACAAACAATTCGCGATGATGGACCGCAAACTCATTTGGTGAAGCAGGGGATTCCTACTATTGGGGGCTTAATTTTCTTAACGCCTATTCTACTTGTGACGCTGATTTGTGTGGCTTTCAATATCGGGGGTCAGTTACTACCGTTGTTAATTGCTACGGTTGGTTTTGGTTTCGTTGGTTTCTTGGATGATTTTCTGAAAATTAAGAAGAAGAGCAAAGATGGACTTTTCTGGTATCAAAAATTAATTGCTTTGGGTATTGTGGCTATTTTGTTTAACGTATACTTGATTTTCTTTGGTCCGGAAACCTACAGCTGGATTTATGTGGATTTATTCGGTCTTCACGTGCATTTTGATATTTCCTGGTTCTTTATTCCGTATTCCATTTTAGTGCTTCTCAGTGCTACCAACGCGGTTAATTTAACAGATGGTTTGGATGGCTTATGTGCAGGTTCTACATTTATTGTATTTATTGCTTTTGCGGGAATTTCATTGGTATTTGATCTAGTCCCTTCTGTAACGCTGTTTGCAGTGATTACTGCAGGTGCTGTACTTAGCTTCTTGTTCTTTAATTTCAATCCCGCAAAAGTATTTATGGGGGATACCGGTTCTTTAGCATTGGGAGGCGCATTGGGCGCATGTATCTTGGTGTTGGGACGTCCTTTACTTTTGGTAATCGCCGGTCTACTGTTTGTTATTGA
>JAZRHX010000131.1:0-2916 GCA_045644985.1 Clostridia bacterium
CCCGTTTCATCCATAGCAACTGTACCGGCTGTCCTCCGGAAGCAGAAGGCGTCACTGCACTAAAGAAAAATCCCACGTACGAATAAGTCACGCAGCGGCGAAACTTCGCCCGCACCCGCAAACGGCGAAAGAGATGATATAAAATAACAGACTCGCAACAAACGAATACGGTGAGCAGTAGAACACCACCCAGCAACCACACGGGATTGGCTTTGCGCATATAATGCCAAATCTGTGGCAATTCCTGTTTGCTCAACACCAAATAAGCCGTAAAACACAAGAGCACCGCAATAAACAAAACGTTCAGCAGTACTTTCCATACTTTCTTATTCTTCTTGCCAAGGTTAGATTGTTCTTTCTCCAACACTTATAATCCTCTCATAATCGTTCGGTCCAACACACGACCCAATTTAATGTCCAGATGTCCCCGCGTTACAATCAGCTTCCCCAATTCCCCCAGTACAACGCCTCCGGCAATATCTGCCAAATAATGCTGCTTCACAAAGACCGTGGAGGCAAATACCAGCAAGGAGAACAAACCGAAAACCCATTGAATCCATTTAGGATAGACCTGCTTGCCCCGCACCGCAATAAAGATCAGCCACGAATTCAAACAATGCATAGAAGGAAACAAATTCTGCGGCGTATCCAGTCTATACAAAAGCCTCATCAAAGCATTCCATCCGTAACCCGCCCCAATCTCCGGACGTATAATGGTTGTGGGCATAAAAACAAAAAACAAAAAGCATACGGCGTAAGTTACAAATGCTATAGCAAGAAGCCCATAAATAGATTCCTTTCCCTGTCTTCCCACCAAGACAATACCCACGATCCAATACAGATAGCTGCCAAAATAAATCAAGATGAAAGGCGGCACAAAAGGAATCCAATTATCCATCTGAACTCTGGGGAAAAAAGGTCCATATCCGATATTTATGAACTTTGTTAGAAAGTATGTCAGAAACAGTGCTACCGCAAAAAGACACAAAGCACGGAGCGTTCTGCGACCATCCGAACTTAAACGACCACGCATACAACAAGCTTCCTTTCCAGGTAAACATACTCGCCTATGTAGTATACTCCATTTGCTTTGTTTTTGTCAAAAATAAGAGCGACCTCCAAACCGCTTCATCCTGCAGCTTAGAGGCCGTATTTCAATCAATATTCTTTCAATTCAGCAGCAATTCCCTTTCGTCTGAGAATTTGCCACGCCTCCTCTCGGAACGCCGGAGGAAACTGCACGCTGTAGCCGCATCCTTCAGAACCGGATTTAAGCGCCCGCGGTGTATTCACCACCCCTGCCGGCACGCCGCCTGCCTGCAATAACTTCTGCACCTGTAGCGCCCGGCTTTGGGAACCAAGATTAACATAAATCACCTGTTTGAGAACCTCCCTCTTCCTGTGGCAGTATACTTAATAATATACGCAAATCATCAGGTTTGGTGACTTTCAAGTTTCCTGCATTTCCCTTGCAAATCCGAACTTGCTGTCCTGTGGGCATTTTCTCCTCCATATAAAGCACAAGACCTGTATCATCCGTAATGTCCGGAAGATTCTCCGCCTTTCTTTGAAGAGCATCCTCATAATAACGGTGTGCCTTCCAAATCACGTCATACTGAAAGCTTTGGGGTGTTTGCACGTTCCACAGAAAACGTCTCGATGGAATGGAAGTCAAACTGCGTCCGTCTTCACTGACTATAATGGTATCACTGGTTTCCACCGCAGTGACACAAGCACCATGCGCTTTGGCCAAAGCAATATTCTTGCTGATCGTTTCCCCTGTTATATTCGGCCGCACACCATCATGAATTAAAATCACATCCTCCGGTCCACAGACATTCTCCAGCGCCGCAACACCCTTATACGAGGATTCCCGCCGGGTAGCACCCCCCGGAATCACTTTCTGTAACTTAGAAATTTCGCTGTCTCTGACAATTTCCCACACCGTATCCCGGCTATCTTCGGGACAAACCACATAAATGGCATCAATTTCACTATGATGCTGGAACGCTTCCAAGGTATACGCCAAAATAGGCTTGTCTCCAACCGTTAGAAATTGTTTAGGGGTCTTCGTTCCCATGCGTTTCCCGCAGCCTGCTGCCAAGATAAGTGCTATATTCATAGGGTTCTGTCCTTTCGGCGTAAAATGTAGGTTTGTGTAAAATATTATACACGAAACCAATTGCGGAAACAAGGTTATGCGCAAGGCTACCGGAGGATTTCACGGCAGAATGGAGCTTTATCCTACAGTTTTTTTGTATTTCCCGGAGGTTTTTACCAAAAGCAACAGCAAAACCTCCATTTTCACTACAAAACTCTCTAAAAAATGGAGGAAATGGGCAAAAATTTGCTTATATCCTCCAACACGTTTTTGATGTCTTCTCCGGTTAGATGCCGTTCCCCTGCATCCCACATTGACTTTCAGGGCTTTTTGCGGTATTATGAACCGAACTATGTTTTGATGGAGGGACTGTATGTACGAGAAAGTATCTACGGACTTAAATTTCGTTGAACGCGAGAAGAAAGTACAGAAATATTGGGAAGAGAATGACATTTTCCGTAAGAGCATTGAAGAACGGGCGCAGGGCGAGACCTACACCTTCTACGATGGGCCTCCTACAGCCAACGGAAAGCCCCATATCGGTCATGTACTGACCCGTGTTATTAAAGATATGATTCCCCGTTACCGCACGATGAAGGGCTATAAAGTACTTCGGAAAGCAGGCTGGGATACTCATGGACTTCCCGTCGAATTGGAAGTTGAGAAGATGCTGGGCTTAGACGGCAAAGAGCAGATCGAAGAGTACGGTATGGATCCTTTCATTCAGAAATGCAAGGAAAGCGTTTGGAAATATAAGGGGATGTGGGAAGATTTCTCCGGTACCGTTGGTTTCTGGGCGGATATGGACGATCCTT
>JAZRHX010000132.1:0-2688 GCA_045644985.1 Clostridia bacterium
AAACTCATACAACAATCCTCCGATTTAATTTATTCAAAACTATAACAACACTTGCGATCGCCAGAACAGCCGGAACCGCCAATGTTAAAATCATACAAGAAATTTTATTTAAACAATCCAATATATAAAAAACCAAGGGAAGCAAAGAAAGTAGTGAAATAAACCACGAAAGCAACATGCCAATCGTAACGTTAACATTCTGCTTCATCGCTTGCGCTTCCTTCTCCCAAACCAATTTAGGTCGTTTATAATCCACATATAACGTGATAAATACACAAGGAATGGCAGAAACAAGTAATGCAATCATAAAGAATAGACCTTCAAATAAAGAAAATCTAAAGTAATACCAACCCAAGCCCCACGTAAGCAAATCACTCAACCAAAACAAAACAATAGAAGCAACTGCTCTTCCAAGGAAATCTGTCTTGTTAGAAACAGGAGCCGCCTGCGTCACCCAGCGAGAAAGTCCCTCTCTTGAGTAAGAACTGGCAGGAACAGAAGCAATTGTAGAAACCATAAAATGTGAAATGCCCAAAATGATTAATATCGGAATCATTAAGAAACGTTCATTCTGTTCTGCAAGAAGACCACCAATAAGACCGGCTGAGTCAATACCGTTCCCGCACATCATAAAGATAACCATAACAGGGCCAAGGATAGTTCCAAGCAAGCCATTCAATACATAAACTGAGCATCGCAGAAGACCACGATACTCTTTCTTCATATATGCCCAGAAAGGTTTGCTCTCTTTATAGCGAAGACTTGCACGTTTACGATTCCCGTGTACAGTAAGGCTTGTTCGAATAGCAAAGAAGCTCTTTGCACCAATAAAATACATACCAATAAACAAGAAAACACAAATGAGCAAGATACCTAAGAAAGCAAGAAAAGCTTCCAGTGTTGAACCAATCAACGTAAGCCGCGTGAGGTAAACACCGGGAAGAACTTTCATCAAATCGGAAAACCAACCAGAATTTTCAAATAGTCCCGTGAAATTCATCGATGCAATCCAAGCGTTAAATTCGGATGAAAAGGATAAGTTAAAGAACATATACCCAATCAAAAAAACTATACCAAACACGGTGGCCAATTGTTCTTTAAAAGGACAATAAACAACCACGCGCATAATTAAAAGCACAAATGCGAACGATACGCAAACCGGTAACACCGGCGCCAAGAGAACAGCAGGAACGGTCATCAGGATCATCTGCAAAGAAAACCCTTGACCGATTCCGTAAATAATAACAGAAGGAATCAATACCAATGCAGCGGATAATACACCTGATGCGTAAACGTGAAGTACCGCAGACACGTAAACGTATCGTTTAGGAATAGGTAAAGAGGAAAGAAACTCATGATCTTTTCTTCCAAACATGGCCGTGAAAGACGATATCAACGAAAAGAACAAAATCAAAATTTGCCCAAGAAATAAAACTAAGCTAATATATGTTTCCGGGTTTCCACCCATATCAATAAGTTTATAGCAAAAATAGAGAATGAATACATAAGGCGCAAAAACAACTCCTGCAAGAATCAAAAGCGGAATAAAGAGTGCAACCAATTTAGGAATCAGTCCCGATGTAGTTCTGATTCGATAACGAAGATCTTGTATTCCGAGCATATATTTCATCTGAAAGAGATGAAATTTCAAGAAACTTGCCACAAATGCCTCCTAAATTTGCTCCACTGTATGAAGGAAAATTTCTTCCAGCGACGAATCGCTTCCAGCTTTCTGTCTAAGTTCCTCCAAGGTCCCTACCGCAACCAAACGACCGTCTGCAATGATGCCCACACGATCACACAATTTCTCTGCCACTTCTAACACGTGGGTGGAGAAGAATACTGTATTTCCCTTCTTACAGTGCATCCGCATTTCTTCCTTTAATAAATGGGCTGCCATAGGATCTAAACCCACCATAGGCTCATCCATAATCCACAACTTCGGTTGGTGAATCAATGCGCCAATTAATACTAATTTCTGTCGCATGCCGTGAGAATAACTGCGAATTTGGTTGCCTAACACATCCTGTATGCCGAACATTGTTGCATATTGCAAAATACGCGACTTCCGTTCACCCCCCGGTATGCCATAAATGTCACCAAGGAATTCCAGATACTCAACACCCGTAAGCCGATCATAAATATCCGGGTTGTCCGGCACATAACCAAAGAGCCGCTTTGCCGCAACGGGCTCTTTCACAATATCTTTACCGCAGATTGAAATGGTCCCTTCATCGGGAGAAAGGATTCCGGTAATCATCTTAATCGTAGTCGTCTTTCCCGCACCATTAGGTCCGATAAAACCAAAAATTTCTCCCGGCTTTACATGAAGGGAAATATGATCTACCGCAGGCGTATTCCTCTTTGAATACCACTTAGTTAATTCTTGCAATTTAAGCATACCCGCAATCCTCCAATCTACCAATATACAGACTGTGATATTATAACACTTTTAAAAGATTATCTCAATAAAAAAAATTTTATTTTCCCTATAGACAAACGCTTTCTGATATGCTATTATTTCATAGGTCGAAGCAAGTTGGACCGCACGCGGGTGTAGTTCAATGGTAGAATTCCAGCTTCCCAAGCTGATTACGGGGGTTCGATTCCCCTCACCCGCTCCACCGACACAATATGTATGCCCTTATAGCTCAGTAGGTAGAGCGCATCCATGGTAAGGATGAGGTC
>JAZRHX010000133.1:0-1457 GCA_045644985.1 Clostridia bacterium
CGACTTCCTTGACAAATGGCGCGAGGTAGGTATCAAAGGAAGAGAATGCCTGGGCACCGGCCCACTCGTACTGCATAATACCCAAGAAGTTCACCATCTGATTACACAGAGTTGCCAAGTGCTTTGCAGGAGCAGATGTTATCTTACCGGAAACGCCGCCCAATCCTTCCTGAATGAGCTGTTTCGAAGACCAACCTGCACAGTAACCGGTGAGCATAGACAAGTCGTGAATGTGAATGTCTGCATTGCGGTGTGCATCCGCAATATCTTGATCGTATACTTCGGAGAGCCAGTAGTTAGCGGTAACGGCACCGGAGTTGCTCAAAATTAAACCGCCTACGGAATAAGTAACGGTGGAGTTCTCCTTAACTCTCCAGTCGTTAATCTGCAAATAGTTATCTACAATCTTCTTGTAGTCAACCAAGGTGGTGCTTAAGTTACGAACTTTCTCTCTTTGCTTTCTGTAAAGGATGTACGCCTTGGCAACTTCATCGTAGCCGGCTTTAATCAACACAGACTCTACGCTGTCTTGAATATGCTCCACAGAAATACTGTTGTTCTCAATCTTGGGTTCAAACTCTGCTGTAACCTTTAACGCCAGGAAATCGATAATATCCTGATTGTAATTCTTCTCGCAGGCATCGAATGCTAAGATAATCGCATCGCTGATCTTCTTAATATCAAAACCCACAATCTTTCCGTCTCTTTTGGTAACACTGTACATTGTAAATTCTCCTCCTTAAATCGTGGCGTACGCCCAATATACCATATATATTGTGTGCTGTCAACATATTTATTTCTATATATTGTGTTTGCGTTTTTCTGCACAGGGAGGTGAATAAGGGCATAAAAAAACGGGCTTTACAGCCCGCGAAGTTGTGTAGTTGGTAGGATTTGACAGGCTTTTGCCTGCATTTCTTCCATTGTTTCCTTCGGCACTCCGTGAAGTCCAGGGCGTAAAAGATTGCCGGAATCCACAAAGTTTTGCAGAAAATATTTTGGTGCCCCTTGAATCCAAGTGGCAATCTCCACAATATCTTGGGGCGTGTGGAATTCCTGTACAACGGTGGTGCGAAACTCGTAGTCTACGTGGTTTTCTAATAAATATTTTACCGAGGCCTCGATAGGAGCAATGTCGAAATCTACCTTCCCCACCGTCTCGCCGTACCGTTCTTTGCAATTCTTAATATCCATGGCAACATAATCAACCACGCCTTCTTCCACAAGCGCCCGCAAACGGTCCGGGAAACTGCCATTGGTATCCAGTTTCACCGCAAAATCTATTTTACGCACTTCCCGAATGAAATCTGCAATATCGGGCTGCAGCAAAGGCTCCCCGCCGGTGATGCAAACCCCGTCCAAGAGACCCCGGCGTTTCTGTAAGATGGCCAGAATGACGTCCGGGTCATAGGACTCCTCTAAGGTCCCGTTCACAAGCCCTGCGTTGTGACAGAACG
>JAZRHX010000134.1:0-13191 GCA_045644985.1 Clostridia bacterium
CGAGAAGATTCGAAATGCTCAATTTGAAGAGTCTGAATGGAACAAGCTGGCAGAGACGTTGGAGAATCTTGAATCCGTTCCCCTTTATATTGATGACTCTACGGATGTTACTGTTGCTTCTATTCGCGCAAAATGCCGTAAACTCAAAATTGAAAAAGATATTAAGTTGATTGTTATTGATTACTTACAATTGATGCAAAGTGGCGGTAAATCAGATAACAGAACCACTGAAATTGCTGAAATTTCCCGTGCGTTGAAGATTATGGCAAAAGAGCTCAATGTTCCGGTTATTGTAGGCTCACAGCTTAGCCGTGAAGTCGAGAAACGTGCGGATAAACGCCCTATGCTCAGTGATTTGCGTGAATCCGGCGCGATTGAACAAGATGCGGATATCGTAATGTTTATTTACCGTGATTCTTATTATAACAAAGATGAAACGGATGCACGTTTCCAGAATATTGCAGAATTGATTGTGGCAAAGCATAGAAATGGTTCTGCAGGTACAATTAAACTGGCATTTGACGGCAGTCACGCGTCCTTTAAGAATGTTTCGTTTGCAAATGAAGGTAAATAAATGATGACCAATGTTTCTGAACTTCCAGAATTTCAAAAGTTTGTTCGTGAAGTAGACGTCCATCAACTTTTTGACCGGAATTCTGTAGTAATTGCAGCGGTATCCGGTGGTGCGGATTCTGTTTGTATGTTTTTATTTTTGGTTGCGTTTCTTCCTGCGAACCAAATCATTGTCGCCCATATGAATCATGGGATTCGGGGGGCAGAAGCAGAAAGAGATGCTGATTTTGTACGCAAGTTATGTGAACAATTCGGAGTAGAATTTGTGATTGAATCGGTGGATGTTCCTGCGCTTTCTCAAAAATTCGGCAAGGGCATCGAGGAAACTGCCCCAGAATGCAGATATGTTTTCTTAGAACAAGTTGCAAAGGAAAGAAACGGACTTATTGCCGTTGCTCATAATCAAGAAGATCGTGGGGAAACAATTTTGATGAACATTTCAAGGGGTTGCTCTGTGGATGGATTGAAAGGAATTGAATATAAACACGGCAATATTGTGAGACCTATTTTGAATTTTTCAAGAAAAGAAATCGAATTTGTCTGTCAAAATGCCGGTATAACTCCCATGGTTGACAGTACAAATTTGACAGATTGTACGTTGCGTAATCGTGTACGTCACGAAATTTTCCCTTATTTGTCTAACAAATTTGAACGGGATATGATTCAAAAAATACTTCATTTATCAGATCATGCCAAACGAGATTTGGCTTTTATTGAGAAATATGTAACTCAAGCGATGAATCGTCTTGCTCGGACGGAGCTTTATAATAATACGATTGCATTTCGTATGAATATAGATGATTTTTTAAAAGAAGAAGAAGGAATCCGATACCGGTTGATTCGAAGACTTTTAAGTCGTATGACCAATGAAGAAGGTAGATTGATATATCCCGAAGGGAAAGATTTGACGGAGGAGACGATTAGTAGAATCTCCAATCACGTTTTCATTGGTAATTCCGGTAAAATTGCAGAAGCCGGACGCAATATATATTGTCGAATTGAACATAAAGAGGCTTTTTTCTTCTATGCATTTGAAAGGGAATCTTTGGAGGAAGCGCAGAATTTGAATTTGAAAATGAAGTTAGAGTATTATAACAACGATGCGTTTTTTCATGAAACATTTAAAACTACCGAGAAGAGACCGTATGAGTTCTTTGATGGAGATGTTCTTCAATCCGTCTGCCAATCGAATTATAAGGAAATTGTGCTGAGACCGTCACGATACGAAGATTGTTTCACGCCGTTTGGCGGAAAGGGAAGCACGACAATGCGTAAATTTTTTATTAAGCAAAAGATTCCTTTGTCCAAACGTAAACAAGTTTATGTTGTTGCAATTGGAAACCAAGTTTTATGGATTCCCGGGATACGTCGGGGAGAAATAGGTCGTATCACAAAATACACACAACAAATTATTAAAATTACAGTTGAAGCGGAGGCTATGTATCATGAATGATGTTATTGAACGTGTATTGGTGTCTAAAGAGGAAATTCAAAAAGCAGTAAAGCGCATAGGCGCAGAAATTACAGCGGATTACGCCGACAAAGATTTGTTTATCATTGGTGTCTTAAAGGGCGGATTTGTGTTTATGGCGGATTTAGTTCGTGAAATCCGTTTGCCGATTCAAATGGATTTTATTGCCGTCTCAAGCTACGGTGCCTCTACCAAGTCATCCGGCGTTGTTCGGATGATCAAAGATATTGATAAACCTCTTATGGGTAAACATCTTTTGATTGTGGAGGATATTATTGATTCCGGTGTAACGTTAAAGTATTTAAAAGAAATGTTTGCCACTCGTGGACCGCTTAGTATTAAAGTATGCACGATTTTCGATAAACCGTCCAGACGAAAAGTGGAGATGAAGGGCGATTATGTAGGAATTGAAATTCTGGACGAATATGTAATCGGCTATGGATTAGATTATGACGGTGTCTATCGTAATTTACCGGATTTATGTGTTTTGCGTCGGGATGTTTACGAAAAAGATTAATAGGGTAAAATGTGTTTGAAACTTTACTCATATTATGGTATCATAAACATTCACTGAATGGAGGGTGATGCATGAAATTATTAAAAGCAATTTCACCATATATTGTGATTATCGGTCTTGTTGTCCTGGTTATTTCGGTTGTATCTAGTTTTATGACAGGTCCGGAGTTGTCGTACACACAATTTCTTACAGAACTGCGTGCTGACAACGTAGACTCGGTTAAATTAGAGGGCAATACAGCTACTATTAAACTGAAAGCACAAAGTAAGCAGGATTCGAAACTTAAGGCTGACGAGTACACCATGACCGTTCATAGTCAAGAGGTTTTTGAGCAGTTAATTGTGGATGAAACCGGGAAAGACACCGGTATAAAAGTGAAATATACCGCAGTAGATAATGACCTTCCTTTTATCGTCCGGATAATTCCGTATATCCTTTTTGTGTTGATCTTCTTGATCTTCCTTTATATGATGTTCAGCCAAGGACAAAGTGGCAATAATCGGGTGATGAATTTCGGACGCAGTCGTGCGCGGCTCTATACGTCCAGTCGTATCACTTTTGATCAAGTTGCCGGTGCGGAAGAAGAGAAAGAAGAAATGCAGGAATTGGTTTCTTTCTTAAAGGAGCCGAAACGTTACTCTGCATTGGGTGCTAGAATTCCTAAAGGCGTCTTGATGGTAGGCCCTCCGGGTACCGGAAAGACTTATTTAGCTAAAGCGGTTGCCGGAGAAGCGGGCGTTCCGTTCTTCTCCATCAGCGGTTCTGATTTTGTGGAAATGTATGTAGGTGTTGGTGCTTCCCGTGTTCGGGATTTGTTTGAACAGGCCAAGAAGAATGCGCCTTGTATTATTTTCATTGACGAAATTGATGCAGTGGGACGTCATAGAGGTGCCGGTTTGGGTGGCGGCCATGATGAGCGAGAACAGACATTGAACCAACTATTGGTTGAAATGGATGGTTTTGGTATTAATGAGGGTGTTATTGTAATGGCAGCCACCAACCGTCCGGATATTCTTGATCCTGCGCTGACACGTCCCGGTCGTTTTGATCGAAAGATTATTGTTGGATATCCGGATATTAAGGCAAGAGAAGCCATTCTTCGTGTTCACGGAAAGAATAAACCGATTCATGAAGAGGTTGATTTGGGAGACGTTGCCAAGAATACCTCCGGCTTTACAGCGGCTGATTTGGAGAATCTTTTAAATGAGGCGGCATTGCTGGCAGCCAGAGACAAACAGGAATCTATTGGAAACAGTCAATTGAAAGAGGCTATTTTCCGGGTGATTGTAGGTCCGGAGAAGAAGAGTCGTGTTATGACAAAACAGGACAAATGGCTTACTGCTGTGCATGAAACAGGTCACGCTATTGCTGTAAGATTGTTGTCTTCCACTGAGAAAGTGGACCGTATTTCTATTATTCCCGCGGGTCTTGCAGGTGGATATACGGCACACCGTCCGGATGAAGATAAAAGCTATCAGACCAAAGCACAGTTGTTAGAGGAGATTGATATTTGCCTGGGTGGTCGTGCTGCAGAAGAATTAGTTTTAAAGGAAATCAGTACAGGTGCGTCATCTGATTTGAAACGAGCAAACTCTGTTGCCAGAAATATGATTACAAAATATGGCATGAGTGATACTTTGGGCAATATGGTATTTAATGCGGGCGAAAGCGATGAAGTCTTTATTGGCAAGGATTACGGTCACACAAAGAGCTACAGCGAAGAAATGTCCGGCGAGATTGACCGAGAAGTAAAACGAATCATGGATACAGAGTATCAGCGCGTCTTAAATCTTCTTCGAGAGAATCAAAATAAGCTTACAGAAATTGCTAAGGTTCTCATGGAAAAAGAAAAGATTGAAGGTCAAGAATTTATTCAATTGATGGATGAAATTCCGGCCTAAATAATTTTGGGTTATTTGTATATCTGATACAGAATAAGGATGTGTATGGTCAGATACATGGACAGAATAAGCAACGCATAAAACAAATCTGTCATTGTACCGTACACCTCCTTTTTGTTCTTCCTCTATAGTTAATATATGACGGAACTTATACGTTGGTGAGAAAGTGAGCAAAGATGTTGAGTGATCACGACCATCACAATGAAATATCAATCCAAGGGACTGTTGTAGAAATCATTTATGAAAATGAAGACAACGGTTACAAAATCTGTGACGTCTTATATGACGGTGGAAATGTGGTGACAGTTCGAGGTACGCTTCCTTTTCTGTATTTGGGAGAATTTATTACACTGGAAGGTTATTTCGATCACCATAAAGTATATGGTGAACAGTTTATTGTTACAACCTATTCCAAAAAACTTCCCGATAACGTAGAAGATATGGAGATTTTTTTGGCTTCCGGTTTAATTGAAGGCGTGAGGCCGGCTACTGCAAAAGAGATTGTTCGTAAATTTGGTGCTGACACGGTTCGTGTTATTCTTACTTCCCCTGAGCAGCTCGAAACGGTTCGTGGCATTACATATAAGAGGGCCATAAGAATTGCCGAAACATTTCAAGAATACGAACAGATGAGTAAACTGACTGTTTTTTTTAACAAATATGGAATTTCTACCGCACTTGCGTTAAAGATTTACCGCAAATATGGTGGTTTGGCATTGGAAATTGTTCAAAAAAATCCCTATCGATTAATTGAAGATATTCCGGAAATTGGATTTAAGACAGCAGACCGCATTGGCGTATCCATTGGTATTGGACTTGATTCTTCCAGTCGTATTTGTGCAGGGATTCTTCATGTTTTATCAGCAGGATTAGGAAATGGACATGTCTATCTACCGGAAGAGCAACTCAGAAAAGAAACAGCGTTTTTGCTAGACGTGGATGAGATGTACATAGAAACCGCATTGGAAACATTGGTTTCTCTTGGAAAGGTTACTATCGTGGATGCTGAGATTTCTCGGCGAATATTTTTATCTTATATGTATGCGTGTGAATCTTATATTGCTACACGGTTATGTCAATTGAATGATAATCGTATGCCCATACGGCAACAATATTATGAAAAGAACCTGAAGCAATTTGAAGAACAAACCGGCCTTACACTAGATGATGCACAACGTAATGCCATTCTGCAGAGTGCAGAATGTGGTTTTTCAATTATTACCGGCGGACCTGGCACGGGAAAGACTACGATTATTAAAGCGCTTGTGCATCTGCTTTCAGGAGATAAACGCAAGTGCGTCCTTGCTGCACCTACGGGACGCGCTGCAAAAAGAATGTCAGAAGCCTGTGGACTTCCGGCCAAAACCATTCACCGTTTACTTGAGTTTTTTGCGGCGATGCCCAGTGAAGAAATGCGTCAAGATGGAGATTTATTATCCAAAGAGGATTATCGGCTTGAATTTGGAAAGAATGAAACCAATCCTTTAGACGTAAACGTTTTGATTATCGACGAAACTTCTATGATTGATACCCTTTTACTTTATCATTTATTGAAAGCGGTTCCTAATGATGCACAGCTCATCTTTGTGGGGGACAGAGATCAATTACCCTCTGTGGGTCCGGGTAAAGTGTTAAAAGATATCATTCAAACCCATATTTTTCCCACCACAGTTCTCAATACGATTTATCGACAAGAAACGCAAAGTATGATTGCGTATAATGCGTATCGGATCAATCACGGTAAGATGCCTGAATTTAATCATAAAGAGCGTGATTTCTTTCTTTTGTCCAGATATACACCTACGGATATTATGAAAACCATGCTGGATGTGGTGTGCAGACGGTTACCCCAAGCGTATCATATTGATCCTATGCGGGATATTCAAGTTTTGATTCCAAACAAAAAAGGAATTTGCGGTGTTATTCATGCGAATAGTCTGTTGCAACAAGAATTAAATCCCGCTACGGATATGAAACAAGAATACAAAAACGGTGCCGGCATTATTTTCCGAGAAGGTGACCGTGTGATGCAGATTAAGAATAATTACGAAATTGTTTGGAATAAACAAGATAAGCCCGGTGTAGAAGGGAAAGGAATTTTTAACGGCGAAATGGGGGTTATTCTTTCTGTAGACAATCAAAACAGAGAGATTACGATTTTATTTGATGAAGAACGTGTTGCACTGTATGATTTTGCCTCTATGAATCAAATTGAGCATTGCTACGCAATTACGGTGCATAAGAGTCAGGGGAGCGAATTTGATTATTGCGTTATTCCTTTTGTACAAGGACCGCCCATGTTGATGACTCGAAATATTTTATACACGGCTGTTACCAGGGGGCGTAAGATGGTCATTATGATTGGTACTAATGGAGTTATTGAGACAATGGTTTTGAATAATACGGAACAAATGCGTTACACCAATCTTGCTGAGCAGATTATGGAAAGGAGTCAATCGGAATGAATTTTTTATCTTTGATTTATCCGGAACGGTGCCCTTTTTGTAATCGCATGTTGACAAAAAAATATGAACAGGAGAATGGTTATTGCACGCAGTGCGCCACGCTATCTTTTTTTCGTACAAATATGAATCTTCAATCGCCAGAGGTGCTTTCATTTCTTCTTGAACTTTTTTGCCCTTTGGTTTATACGGGGACGGCGAAAGATGCCCTGATTCGTTATAAGTTTCAGGGGGAAAATTGGATGTATAAAGCATTTGCCAAAATCCTCCACCGGTATTTGGTTGCAGGGAATGGATATACATACTGTGACTATATTACTTGTGTACCGGTTAGTGAATATCGCTACCGGGTTAGAGGATACAATCAAACAGAATTGCTTGCAAAGGAAATTGCCCGACTTTCCGGAATTCCATTTAAAGAATTTCTGCTTCGTAAAGATGAACAGGGGAGTATCCAAACTGGTAAATTAAATCGGGAGAACCGTTTGTCTTTGACACGTTTTCAAATAAATTCATCCTGTGATTTTCTTAAGAATGCAGGACTTCTATTGGTTGATGATATTCTCACAACCGGTTCTACTGCGGCTGAGTGCGGGAGAATACTGCTTACACATGGGGCGGGATTTGTTAAACTTGTCGTATTAGCATCAGGTCGAAGAGATTTGGGAGGTGTGTGTGCGTGATTGTATTCTCGTGTCATGACGTGGGTATATCCTTTGGGGAAGACCAGGTGTTAGAGCACATTCATTTGACCATCAACCAGCATGACCGTGTTGGTGTAGTGGGAAACAACGGCGCGGGTAAGACTACCCTCATTAAACTATTGCTGGAAATATATAAAGAAACGGAAGGTACGTTGTTTGTCCATAGTAAAGTTCGGGACCATATTGGATATTTACCGCAAAATTCCGGGTTAGAGTCTAACCTGACCGTTTTCGATGAGTTTATGCGTCCTTATCATTTTTTGAAAGAAATGGAGACCCAACAGTCTCAGCTTGAAGATGAATTGGCGAGATGTAGAAATGAAGCGGAAATTACCATTCTATCTAACCGCCTTTCCGGTCTATATGAGCGATATAAAGAACAAGGCGGACTTACGTATCAAAATCGTGTACAAAGTATTCTAAAAGGATTGGGTTTTCCGGAAAACACTTGGCATCTAGCTATTCAAAGCCTTAGCGGTGGCCAGAAAACTAGACTTGCTTTAGGTCGATTATTGCTTTCAAATCCTGAGGTTTTGATTTTGGACGAGCCTACGAATCACTTAGATGTTACGTCTGTAGATTGGTTAGAACAAGAATTAAAAAACTTCACCGGTACACTTTTGGTTATTTCTCACGACAGAGCTTTTTTAGATGCAGTTACGAACAAAACACTTTTGATTGAAAATGGTACTGCGTTTATGTACAATGCGTCTTATTCTAAATATGCTGAATTAAGAAATGCGGATCTACTATATCAAGAGCAAATGTGGAAACAACAGCAAAAGGAAATTGCACGAATAGAGGCTTTTATTGAAAATCAGCGTAAATGGAATCGGGAAAGAAATATTATTGCGGCGGAAAGTCGAATGAAACAATTGGATCGCATGGTTCTCGTTGACAAACCCCGATCGCCCCAAGATCCACCGCCTATTTCTTTTGATATTGATATTCCCGGAGGGAAAGACGTGTTGAAGATAGAAAATTTATCTTTTGCTTATCCGGAGAAAACGCTGTTTCAAAATGTTTCCTTTGAAATTAAGAAAGGCGAGCGTGTTTTTATAACGGGTCCTAATGGTTGTGGAAAGTCTACTTTCTTGAAAATTCTGTCCGGCATGATACCGACACATGAACAATCATGTATATCGGGTACTTTTAAGATGGGTATTCATACTGCTTTTTCCTACTACGCACAGGACTTATCAGGACTTAATTTGCAGAAAAACGTTTTTGATGAAATCTATGATCATGCAAATCAAGAAAGAAATGTCACGCAATTGGTTTCTGTTACCAAAATACGCAATGCTTTGGCGGCATTTGGGTTTCGCGGGGAAGAAGTGTTTAAAGAAATCTCCACGTTAAGCGGTGGGGAGAAATCTAGATTATCTTTGTTAAAAATTGCGTATGAACGTCGCCCTTTTTTGATTTTGGACGAACCTACAAACCATCTGGATATTGCTACACGAGAAACGTTGGAAGCTGCGCTTAGTGCATATAAAGGAACGATGTTGGTGGTCTCTCACGACCGTTATTTTGTGTCCAAACTGGCAACGAAGATTATTGATATTTCTTCTTTTGCACCAAATGAAATTTTTACCCGGTTTGATCATAAACCGGCGAATTCGGGTGCATTGGACTATAAAGCGGAGAAAGAGAAACGGGCAAAAGCACGAAAACAAATGAATGAACGCATTCGATTAGAATCCTTTATTGAGAATGCATACAAAGAAATTGAAGCAATTGATCGTCAACTGGAAGATTCAGCACATCTTGCGGATTATGTTTTTTTGTCAAAATTATATAGCCAAAAGGAAGAACTTGAAACAAAAACACTGGATGCAATGAATAAAATAGAGGAAATGGAAGACTTTATATTTGAATAAGAGTATGCTATAATACATTAAGTTTGTACTTGGAGGATTGTCTTTGAAATTATTACTTTCTGATATCAATGCGGCGTGTATCGCTCAAGTATTTGGTCAGGGCGATGGAAATATTTCGGTAGTCGAAGAAGCTTTCTGCGTTCAGATTTCTCTTTCTAACGGAGAAATTCAAATTATTTCCACATTAGGGAATGAACAAGCAACGAATAACACAGAATTGGCAGCATCGGTCATTCGCAGGATGATTGAACTATCCACACAAGGTGAAGTAATTAACCGTCAAATGACCGCGTATCTTTGTGATTTGGCATCAGAAGGCGGTGCGCTTCAAGTTCAGTCCTATCAAGCCGGGATTGTTTGCGTTACTGCTCGAGGTAAATCTATTAAAGCAAAGACCAATGGGCAGATGGCCTATATTGAAAGTATTCGTAAGAAGTTGATCACTTTCGGTATTGGACCTGCTGGTACGGGTAAGACTTATCTTGCTGTTGCTATGGCAGTAGAAGCCTTTCGCCGGAATGAAGTTTCTCGTATTATTTTAACCCGTCCGGCGGTGGAAGCCGGGGAGAAACTTGGGTTCCTACCCGGCGACTTACAAAGCAAAGTTGACCCATATTTACGTCCTCTTCAAGATGCGCTTTACGATATTATGGGGATTGACAGTTATAATCGAAACGTGGAAAGAGGTGCTATTGAAATCGCACCTTTAGCATATATGCGCGGTCGTACGTTAGACCATTCATTTATTATTTTAGATGAAGCTCAGAATACGACACAAGAACAATTAAAGATGTTTTTAACAAGAATTGGACAAGGTTCAAAAGCGGTGGTAACCGGTGATGTTACCCAGATCGATCTTCCGAAGGATAAGACTTCCGGATTAAAGAAAATTCATGGAATCCTTGGCCAATTAGAAGAAATTGGTTTTTGTAATTTAACGGGCAGAGATGTTGTTCGATGTGAACTCGTTCAGAAGATCATTCGGGCGTATGAGAAATTTGAATAAAACAGATAAAATGCGGAGGTGTATGCTTTTAATGCGATATAAATGCTACATAGAAGCAGAGATAAGAGGGTTGTGCTCTAAAGAAGAAAGAAAGAAATATAATCAAATCATTCAGAAAGTATTTAAAAGTACGTCCTCAGGAGACTGTTCTGATTTAACTAATCGATGCATTGCGAATGCGGTGGATGGTGCGGAAGTACATGTTATTCTTACGGATGATCAGGGGATTCGCGACTATAATCGTCGGTATCGAGAAATTGATGCGCCTACGGACGTTCTTTCTTTCCCGGTATCCTCTTTTGCTCCGGGTAGAATAATACTAGACTGTAATAATATTAATCCTGAGAATAATTATCTTTCTTTGGGAGATGTCATCATATCGGTTGAGCGTATGCGTGCGCAGGCTACTGAACTTGGACATTCACAAACCAGAGAAATTGCTTTCTTGATGTGTCATTCTGTTTTGCATTTACTTGGTTATGATCATATTCGAGAAGATGAAGCAGTTTCCATGCAAGCCATCACGGAGGGAATTCTTGAGAAATTGGGATATACAAGAGATTTAGAAGATTAAGGAGATAAAGCATATGATAACACATTCCGGCTTTGTTACCGTCGTAGGCAGACCGAACGTGGGGAAATCCACATTGATTAATTGTCTTACAGGAGAGAAAATTGCAATTACTTCACCGAAGCCCCAAACAACCAGAAGTAATCTTCGCGCAATAGTAACCGAAGGTTTTTATCAGATTATTTTTGTAGATACACCTGGTATTCATGCACCGAAGAATAAATTAGGCGAATATATGACACAAGCTGCACATGGTACTTTGTCGGAAGTTGATGCCGTTATTTTTGTGTGTGACGCTACAGAGAAGACCGTTCTTCAAGCCGATTTAAAGATTATTGACAGTTTAAGACCGCTTAAGAAGCCGGTTTATCTGGTTTTAAATAAAACAGATGCCGTTGCAAAGGAGGTTCTGTTAGAGAAGATTGCAATTTTGTCAGAGAAAATGCATTTTACAGAAATCATTCCTGTTTCTGCAAAAACAGGAGATGGTGTTGATTTGTTAAAACAACTGTTGATTCGGGTTCTTCCAAAAGGACCAGCCTATTTCCCGGAGGACATTGTTACCGATACGTCGGTTCGGGAATTATGCCGGGAAATTATTCGGGAAAAAATTCTTTTGTTCACTTCGGAAGAAGTTCCTCATGGCGTTGGGATTGAAATTGTTCGATATGAAGAACCCAAACATCAAAAAGGTATTACTTTAATCGATGCAAATATTTACTGTGAGAAAGAAACCCATAAAGGGATTTTGATTGGTAAACAAGGCGCTATGCTGAAGAAAATTGGAACCGCCGCCCGGAAAGAGGCGGAAAGATTAATCGGGACACAGCTTAATCTTCGTTTGTGGGTCAAAGTACGAGAAGATTGGCGGAACAATCCCGGAATGTTGAAGGAATTGGGTTTTGAATAAAATGGACCGATATTGTTCGATGGACGGAATTGTTTTGAAAGAGGCAGATTTTGGAGAAAGTAGCAAGATGCTTACCGTTTTCTCAGGCGATCAGGGAATTGTACGGGTTTGTGCCAAAGGCGTTCGAAAGCCAAACAGTAAAATCCGTTCTGCTGCACAAACTTTTTGCTACAGTCATTTTGAATTATATAAGCGTCAAGGCGAAGTCTATACCTTAACCGGAGCTAATATTATTCATGCATTTTATGGCATTTCTGAGAATTTAGATGCTTATTACGCGGCGGGATATATGTTTCGTATTTTACTTAAAGTACTACAACCGGAACTGCCGGATCCGGATACACTACGATTGTTGTTAAACTGCTTATATTATCTTGAAACCGGCAAGAGAAGCCCGCGATATATTCAAGTACTATTTATTCTTCGCTTACTTTCTATTCAAGGTTTTATGCCGGATGTAACTCAACTTACTGCTCGGAACAAACGTGTGCTTCAACCTGGGACTTTACGTGCGCTTCAACACATTACGGAATCGAACATGGAATTCTTGTTTAAGTTTTCTGTTTCTGATACAATACTGGAAGAACTGGAATCTGTTTCGGCAGATTTGGAAAGTGCGTGCTTGTGATTTTATGAAAGGAGAAATGCAGGATGGCTAATTATGTGGAGAAGAAAATCTCCGGATTTAAGGCAGGCGATTCCGTTAGTGGATTTTTCTACGTTAAAGAATCAGAACTGAAGACCACTACAACGAACAATAAATATATGAACTTTTGTTTTGCAGATCAAACCGGTGAGATTAATGCAAAGCTTTGGGATTGGGATGAAGAGAATGCCGCTCGTTTTAAAGCAGGAATATTGGTTCATGCTAAAGGTTCTGTGGTGGCTTTTCAAGGGCAATTACAATTTAAGATTGATCTAATGCGCAAAACCATTGACACAGACGGTGTGCGTTTGGAGGATTATATTCCCTCTGCACCATACAGCGCAGAAAGTATGCTGAGTTTTATTGAAACCTGCATTTCACAAATGAAAGATGATGAGCTTAGAAAGCTTGTTTGTGCTGTTTTAGAGCAGTATCGGCCGCAGTTGATGATTTATCCTGCTGCCAAGAAGAATCACCATGCAGTGCGTTCCGGCTTGTTATACCATACAGCCACCATGTTAAAAAGTGCGGTTGCACTATCCAAAATTTA
>JAZRHX010000135.1:0-3348 GCA_045644985.1 Clostridia bacterium
GAACATTCTACTGCATTGAGAACGGTCGGTGGGATAAATGGTACGAAAATACACATGGTCGGGAGCAATACATACCTAAAACCAACCAACTGCTGGCAGCCCGTCTGGCGTACAAGCGGTACTTAGTGGCTCGGAATGAAGACCTGGCTCGGGAATTGAGCGCGGTAGAGGCATATCTGGTAAAATATCCAAAAACTTCCAAAGCTGAGGCGCTTTTGGTAAAAAGAGGGTATGGGAAACTCTTACAAACATTCTGGAAACCCCAGGATGAAGAACTCAACGGTTGGATGAAGGAACCCTTTCAGCAGAATCCGTACAAACCGGAGCACAAAATACACCATGTCTATCCCGGTCTTTCCGTACGATCCAAATCAGAAGCCATGATTGCAACTCAGTTACATATAAACAAAATTCCTTTTCGGTATGAATGTGCCTTATACTTAGATAAGAAGCCTGTATACCCGGATTTCACCATCCGCCATCCGCAGACAGGGGATACATATTTCTGGGAACATCTGGGACTTTTAGATAACCCGGCATACTGTAGGCGGGCGGTAGATAAGATTTACGCCTACGCCCAGGCGGGAATTTATCTAAATAGAGAACTTATTGTGACCGTGGAAACCAGAGAACAGCCCTTTACAATCCATGAAATTAATACGGTCATCCGAGACAAATTCTTGTGAAAAATCGAAAGTGTCGCGGTTGATTCTGAACCTTATTTCGTGGTATACTCTAAAGACGTACGTTGAATGTTTGAGAGGGCGGTTTAAGTAGGACATGGGACAGCTGAAGATTCTTAAGGTAGAGGCTTGTAAAGAAACAAGGAAATTCAAAGTGTATGCCAGCAGTGATACGGTGCTGACAGACGTTGAAGTAGACTCTTATAAGAAGAAATTTCAGCAAACATTAGGCTATCAGGATGTGGAGTTATATGTGGACATGCCCTCCACTATACAAGAGAACTTCGACATGCCGCCGATGCCCGACGAAGAAACAGCACCTCCCCCGGAAGAACCGGTACCGGAAATTGTTCGGGTGGAATTCAGTGCGGATGAATACGAGAAACAGCAGCAGGAACATATTAAAATTGCCGCCAGAAATATGGCGAAGTCCGGTGGCTCTTATAGTGGCGGAGACGGTAGCCCCATGCGAAGTGGCGGCGGAGGATTCAGCCAGCGAGGTGGCGGATGGTATAATGGAAAAGGAGACGGAAAGTCTTCCAAACGCAAACGAATTGCACCTGAAGAAGGGGAGAAGCCCAGGACGGATGCAGAAGGTAATCTGATTCTGTTAGGCCCGGATTTCTTCGACCCCATTACGCCCATGAAAGATGTCACTATGGACTCAGGTTATGTAGCGGTGCGCGGGCGTATCTTCCGTTATGAATCCAAGCAGATTCCAAGTGGCTCTTTTATTGCGTTGGTGCAGATGACCGATGAAACCAATTCTCTCACAGCAAAATTCTTCTTCCAGGAAGAAGATTTAGATTATGTGAACGGATTCTTTAAGAAGAATTCCTATGTACGAATTTACGGGGAAGCGGTGATTGATAAGTATACAAAAGAGCTTACGCTGATGTCTAAGAGCATTATTGCCGCCAAGCAGAAGAAGCGGATGGACAATGCGCCTAAGAAGAGAGTGGAGCTTCACTTACATACGCTCATGAGTTCTGTGGATGGTATTACAAGACCCGGTCCTTTGATGGAGACCTTAATTCGGTGGGGGCATCAAGCTGTTGCGGTTACGGACCACGGCGGTGTACAGGGATACTCGGAACTCACCAAGATTTACAGAGAGAAATATGCCAAGGAAGTTGCACCGGATTTCAAAATTTTGTACGGTTGTGAATGCTATTTGTGCGACCGCACCCCGGAAATGAACCATGAAGAAGCCAAGAAACTGCCCACGTATCACTGTATTATATTAGTGCAGAATCAGGTTGGTTTAAAGAACTTATATAAGTTGATTTCTAAGTCGAATTTGGACTATTACCATAAACGCCCCAGAATTCCTCGATTTGAGCTCCAGGCCCATCGGGAAGGATTAATTTTGGGCAGTGCCTGTTCAGAGGGCGAGTTATACGAGGCGATTCTAAATCAAGAACCGGAAGAGAAACTTCTGCAAATGGCAGACTTCTATGATTATTTTGAAATTCAGCCTGCAGAGAATAATATGTATTTAGTGCGGAACGGTACGGTTTCCGGTCTGGACGAGATTGAACGGCATAATTTACATATCATATCGCTGGCAGACCAACTTGGCAAACCTACGGTGGCCACGTGTGACGTACACTTCTTAAATCCGGAGGATGAGATTTACCGTGCGGTGTTGCAGGCAGGTCAAGGGTACGATGACTTTGCCAGTCAACCGCCGCTGTATTTACGTACTACCGATGAGATGTTGGAGGAGTTTAAATATTTAGGTGACCGAGCAGAAGAAATTGTCATTGATAATACAATCAAAATTGCCGATATGATTGAGAAGATTAAGCCGGTACCGGATGGAAACTATCCCCCCAGTATTCCCGGCTCGGATGATACTTTACGAAGCAGTGCATACGAGAAAGCCTACAGCATCTACGGAAACCCTTTGCCGGAGGTTGTAGAGAAACGTCTCAAACGAGAATTGGATTCTATTATTAATAATGGTTACTCCATTATGTACATCACCGCTAAAGAATTGGTAGCAGAATCTGCCAGAAACGGTTATCAGGTAGGATCCCGAGGCTCTGTAGGTTCTTCCTTGGCGGCGTATATGGCGGGAATTACAGAGGTAAACTCCCTGCCCGCTCACTATCGTTGTCCCGATTGCGGATATTATGAATTTCACGAGAATGAAGGCTTTGACTGCGGCTTCGACATGCCGCCTAAGGACTGCCCTACTTGCGGTAAACCTCTGGTTCGGGACGGTTATGATATTCCTTTTGAAACCTTCTTAGGCTTTAAGGGGGATAAGGTGCCGGATATTGACCTAAACTTTGCTTCGGACGATCAACCCAGTGCCCATCGGTATACGGAAGTACTTTTTGGTAAAGGCAACGTATTCCGCGCAGGTACTATTTCCGGTTTGGCGGAGAAGAATGCAAGGGGGTACGTACTTAAATATTTAGAGCGCACGGGAAAGATAGTCAGTGATGCCGAAATTGCCCGTCTTGCCAGTGGCTTTGAAGGTGTAAAGAAAACCACAGGTCAGCATCCGGGTGGTATTATCGTTATACCACGGGATAAGGAAATTTATGATTTCACCCCCATTCAACATCCTGCAGAGAAGATGGATTCAGATACCATTACTACGCACTTTGAGTTTAAAAGTCGGATCGTAGCCATGTCGTTCTGTGAGCCAAGG
>JAZRHX010000136.1:0-2810 GCA_045644985.1 Clostridia bacterium
AAGGGTAAAGAACTTTCTACCTACATCGAGCATGAATCCACGGCTAGGGAACTCCGGCCAGTCGCGGGTAACACCCTTGGCCAAGGCAGTGTTCTGGCGATGGAGCATTTGGAGTAGTGTTCTAGTTCCCCAAAATACGCCTTGAATGGTAGGTGCTTCGATGTTCACCTGATTATGGATAGCCAGTACATATCCTTCCTTACCGAGCTGTTCGTCGGGCTGTGAAAGTGACAGAAAGATGGTATTCTTCTTAGCCTTTCCGGTGGTGATGGTGTATTCCCATCCCAACAGTTCTTTCAAGTCATCGGCCAGGATAGAGGCAGTCTTATTCAATGCTTCTCCGTCCGACGGATTAATTACGATGGTTCCCTGTGCAGGCAGTGTAAGGGTACCTTTGCCTCCCTTCCATTGCTGAAGGGCAGGAATTACTTGCGGACAGGGGTTTTGCGCAACAGTTAGCAGGCACATCAGCAACATGCCTAGCAGCATCCATTTTCTTTTCATAGTATTAAAAATTTAAATTCATAGTCATGACGCAAAGATACGATTATTTCCCTAAAAACGCTTAGGCGTTTGAAGTAAAACGCTTCGGCGTTTCAATCAAAACGCTTAAGCGTTTTTAAATCGGCCAATTTCTGCGTGAAGGGTGAAGGGTGTGAAGGGTGATTTAACCACTTTTTCATTTTTATTTCGTACATTTGTGCGTCTTCTAAAATGTAATACTATGGAAAAAATCAGATTTCGGCTCATCTATAACCGCCGGAATGTCCTCAACAAACAAGGGACGGCTCTGATTCAGGTGGAGGCTTCGCTGGGCAAGCGGAAGATTTACTTCTCCACCCGGGTCTATATACGGCCCGAGGAATGGGACAAAAGGACATCCACCATCATTCACCATCCCCAAGCGATGGAGCTGAATGCATGGCTCTATGAATTCATCCTCCAACTGCAAGCACTGGAGCTGGACATGTGGAAACGGGGCATCACACCCACCCTGCTGCAACTGAAGGAAGCGGTCAAGAACAACCAGACAACCAGTGTCACCTTCGAGGTGTTCTGTAACCTGATGATTGAACGGAGCAACCGGAAGAAAGGAACCAAGTACAACCTTCGCGGCACGCTGGTGCTGCTGAATGAATTCCGTCCCGGATACACCTGGGAGGACCTCACGTATTCTTTCCTGAAGAACTTCGAGAACTGGCTACTGAACAAGGGTTCGGCCGTCAATACCGTGGCCAAGCACCTCCGAAACTTGCGGACATTAGTCAACGAAGCCATCTCTGCCGGATATCTGCCGACGGATGCCGACCCATTCCGCAACTTCAACATCAAGTATGAACGGGTACCCCATCGCTTCCTCCACCCCGAAGAACTGCAACGCATGGAACAAGTCTCTGTGACGGGCAAACTGGCCCATGTACAGGACGCATTTCTGTTCTGCTGCTACACCGGCTTACGATTTTCAGACTTTAAACGACTGAAGGAGGACTCGCTGACAGACGTCAAGGGGCAACGCTGGCTCATCACCCAGTCCAAAAAGACTGGCTACGAACTGAAAATACCCATCTTTCTGATTTTTGGAGGACGGGCGCAACGGATATTGGAGAAATATCCCTCATTGGCAGAATTTACCCGGATTGGAGGGAATGCCGAAACCAACCATCATTTGTCCGTACTACAGCAGTTGGCGGGCATCAAGACGCGAACCACTTTTCACACCGCCCGACATACTTGCGCCACCCTGCTTTGCCACCAAGGCGTGCCCATCACCACCGTACAGAAGATATTAGGCCATACCAAGCTCACTACCACCCAATTATACTCCGAAGTGATGGCCGAAACCATTGTGCGCGACTTGTCCAATGTCAAGGAATTGGAGCCAAACGTACCTCTTCCTCCCCTCTCCAATAGAAATATAGTAGACTAATAGAAATCTACTCAAAATCTACTCATTTAGGGACCCTTTGTTTTTCAACTTCCGATTATGGTACAGACCAGACACCCGTTTGGCCTGTACCCATCGGAGTTGTGTCAAATTCCGTTTATGCTTACCATATAAACAAAACAGAATCCGTGTAAGGATTCCTCTCCAGCCTTCAAATTTTTCCATAAATATCCTTCATTATTGGTTACGGATGTAAGCAGTCGTCATTTATCAAAATCCGTATACGAATAGCTGATATATACCTTATTATATATAGGGGAAGCCCGATCAACCGAAAGACAAATCTTTTCATCAAAAGGCTGATGTGCATAAAAATGAAGGAAGCTCTGAAAGAAGAATTGCCCTTTGTAAGCTTGAAACAATTGATATACAAGAATATAGAAAGAGTTCGTTTATTAAGAAAGAAACGGACGATTTATAAATATGCGCAAAGTCCTAATGGTACTAACCGAGTTTGATTCCGCAAAGAAAGTAAAAAAATCAATAAGTTGTATACGTTTATTAACACTTTATGCTGTAAAACATAAGAAATGTTAGAAAAACCGCATAAATACCCATCCATGTCCTAATAAATGAAACAAAATACAATTTTTATGATAGTCCCATTAGAACTAATAAACCTAAATATTAATATAAATATCTTTTAAGATGAAAAAGTTACAAATGCTTTTAGCTTTCCTGTGTATTGGCATAGGACTAGCTGTGGCTCAAGTCACCAAGGTTACCGGTGTGGTAGTCGACGCTGACACTGAAGAGCCTATTATCGGTGCATCTGTATTGGTAAAGGGTACTACTATAGGTATCATTACCGATATTGACGGTAAGTATGAAATCAGCAACATTCCTGCTGGAAGCAAATCATTGG
>JAZRHX010000137.1:0-2440 GCA_045644985.1 Clostridia bacterium
TGCATTGCATAAAGGATTATGTGCAGAAGGAAATCAAGGCATTTGGTGGTTACGTTCTCCTGCAAATAATACTTTCTTCCAGGGCGTGGATCGCAACGGTGACGTGGGTGGATTTGAGTCTTCTGATAAGGATATTGGAATTCGCCCTGTGATTTGTGTCAGCAAAAGTGCATTTTGATAAAATTTTACCAAAATAAGGCTTGACATTATCGCATTCGTGATGTATGATACTCAAGCGCTTTGAGTTGATCAGGCGCTTGTATGATCCACTAGCTCAGTCGGTAGAGCACCTGGCTTTTAATCAGGGTGTCCGGAGTTCGAGCCTCCGGTGGATCACCAAGAAATGGCGGCTGCATATTGAAGTTTATGCAGTCGCTTTTTTATTATGAAAGGCGTGGGATTATGGCGAATACGCAGAATCATGAACACAGAACGATTGTGGAACCTTCCGTGCTGGCAGGTTTTATTGAGTTACTTCCGAAGGAACAAATGATGTTTACTCGTATGCAAGATACGATTAAACAGACTTTCGAAAGCTACGGTTTTATTCCATTGGATACGCCGGTGTTAGAGAAATCGGAGGTTCTTCTTGCCAAGAGCGGGGGAGATACTGCAAAGCAAGTATACCGTTTTACTAAAGGGGATACGGATATGGCGATGCGTTTTGATCTCACGGTGCCTTTGGCGCGTTACGTAGCACAGCATTACGGTGAGCTTGTGTTCCCATTCCGTCGATATCACATTGGCAAAGTGTACAGAGGCGAGCGCCCTCAAAAAGGTCGTTTCAGAGAATTCTATCAGTGCGATATTGATATTATCGGCAATGGTTCACTGGGCATCATTAACGATGCGGAAATTGTCAGCATTATTAACTCTACCTTTGAAGCTTTAAATATCGGAGAGTTTACGGTCATGATCAATAATCGGAAGCTTTTGAACGGCTTCTTTGAATCCTGGGGTGTGACGGACACAGTTGAAGTACTCCGCATTGTAGATAAATTGGATAAGATCGGTGAAGATGCTGTTCGCAAAGAACTGCTCAATTTAGGCACGAAGGAAGCTGCCGTAGATGCAATCCTTACGTTGACTTCGTTGGGTGGCTCTTATGAAGATATTTTAGCGCGTTTGAAGGCCTTGGAAATTGACAATGAATTGTTCCAAACGGGCTTGAACGAACTGGACGCGGTATGCGCACAAATGAAGGCATTTGGCATTCCGGAAGGGCGTTTTACCATTAATTTGAAGATTGCAAGAGGATTGGACTACTACACAGGCACTGTGTATGAAACGTACTTAAAGGACTACCCGGAACTTGGCAGTATTTGTTCCGGTGGTCGCTATGATGAGTTGGCATCTAATTACACCAAGCAAAGTCTTCCCGGTGTGGGCATCTCTATTGGCCTTTCCCGTTTGTTCTATCAGCTATGCCAGGCCGGCATTGTGGATATGGGTGGACGGATGACACCTTCTGAAATTTTGTTTATTCCTATGCAGGGAACGATGGGATACGCACTTTCTAAAGCGGCAGAATTTCGCCGTGCGGGTATTCCCTGCGAAACTTATATGAATGAAGGCAAGATGGGGAAGAAATTTGGCTACGCAGACAAATTGGGAATTCCCTATGCGGCAGTTATCGGAGAAGACGAAATGACAAGAGATACGCTGACCATGAAGAATATGGCAACCGGTGAACAATTCACGGTCAAAAGTGTGGCTGAATATAAAACTTTATCCGGAAAGGCTTAATCCGGCATTGAAAGAATTGACAAACGGAAGCATTTTCCGTACAATACTGGAAGAGTGATAAGGGAGGAAATCTCATGAAGAAGAGAAAGTTATTAACTGATATTTTTACCGTTGTGTTGATGGTGGCTATTGTATTGGTGCTTCTTGCATACTTGAATATTTTTCCGGGAGATGTACAAGAAGCGGGCTCTGTTTCATACATTATGTTGTCCTACGTGTCTGTGCCTCTTGCTTTGATTGCGGTTGCGTTGATTGATTTGGTGTTTCCTTTAATTGACAATCGTGCAATGCTTGCCGAGAACGCCTACAGGATTAAGACCGGTATTAAGATTGTTTTATTCTTGGCAGCTGTTGTTTTTGGTATGTTATTCTTTGTGAGCGATGTGTTTGCAAACGTGATTAAGAACGAGTTTGTGGGCGTTGCTATTTTTGTTGCTTTGTATATTGCACAGTTCTGCATTAATCTTGATCCTAAACCGGAGCCGGTAGAGGAAGTGGAGGAGGAAGCAGATCGTTACGCGCAGTACGATGCAGAGTCTGATGAAGACGAGGAATGAGATTTAATTCGTGGAGACCGGGTGTTGAGTTTTCTAGAAAAATATACTTGACATTCCGGACTCCTCTGTGTATAATGTCAAACGTTGGTCAGGTGAATGACCACGATTGTGCATATGTGCGGGTGTAGTTCAATGGT
>JAZRHX010000138.1:0-4043 GCA_045644985.1 Clostridia bacterium
GATCTTCAAATCTCCTACATCGCAGGTGCAAATTTCAAAACCTGCCATTTCAGCGGATCGTGTTGCTTCTTGAATGCGGATATCGCGCAATTCTTTAGGTTCAATCACCATGTGGCCCATATTGCCGTTCGCTACGTGACACACGGTAACCCTATCGCCTCGTTCTTTACATTTGAGCAGCGTTCCCCCGCAATAGACTTCCATATCGTCGGGATGACAGGTAATGGCTAAAACGTTCATCAATGTACCTCCTCCTTTATTACCATTTGCCGTAATAATTTGCCAGCGCTTGGATCTCGCTTTCGCTGAGGGCGCCGCCAAAAATCATCAATTCATCCACCGTAGCAGGAAGATCACAGCCGTACGCACCCGTACCGTCTTGACCCAAATGGAGGCTGCCAATGCCGTCAAAGGAAGCATCTCCCAGCGCCTCCGGAATCTCCGCCGTGATAAAATCGCCGAAATCATAACTCATATGTACCGTTCCGGAAGCTCGATCCACAATCAAAAGCAGATGCATCCACCCTTCGTTGAAATCGTAAGGAAGAGGCGCACTGACGTCCATGCGGGCCCCGCCGTTTCCGGCATTAAACTTAATATCGTTCTTATTTTGCAGCGACAGTATAAAGCCTTGATTCTGGCCGCTGTTCCAATCTTTGTTGGAAAGAATGGCAGGATCGCCGCCGGCGCCTTCCGTCTTGATCCATAAGGAAACGGAGAAACTTTCCTTGCCCGGCTTAAACCCTTCCACAGAAATGGAACCATCGTCTAAAGATACGCCTTGTCCGTAAAAACCTTCCACAAAATAGAGTTTGCCGGTTTGAGCGGTGGCACCGCCTTGTTTATCCGTCACGTTTCCGTCCAAAGGCAGGTACACTTTCAAAGGCGTTTGGATAGAATCGGAAATATCTTCCTCCGGCGTAGGTTTGTTTACGTGGTTTCGGTTGGAATTGTTGTTTATATAAACGGGACGTTTCTTCGCCGTCACGCCTTTAAACAATCCGGAAGGCACACGGGCCGTCCATCCCGCGGGACAATCGTAGCCAAGAGCATAAAGCACAATAGCGGCGGTATCCCGAATTTCTATATCTTGAATTTCGCCTTTCTGTACTGACTTACCGCAGGCGGCAAACATCACGTATTTCTCCGCGTCCGTAAGTCCTCCGTGGCTATTGCCGTTTCCGCCGTGGTCGGAAGTTACAATAAAGAGCGTATCTTGAAGCAATCCTTTATCTTGATAAGCCTTATAAATCTGTCCGACATAGCCATCCAATTCCGTAATCTTGTCCAGATGCTTTTGGGTACCGTACAGGAAAGCATGACCGGCCTCGTCGGCCTCATCAAATTGAACAAACAACGCAGTGGGGTCATGGGATTCCACGTAGGTACAAATGGCTTGTGTCAGTTCCCGATCGCGCATATTCCCTTCTTTATGTACGCCGATATTCTCTTCCACAATGCCTACGTTAATGGGATTCCAGTGGGTGAACGACGCAAGCACTGCGTCTTTGTCATGGTCCCGAATGACCTTAAAGAAACTGGGGAAAGGAGAATTTGCAGGATAAGCCTGAGTTTCCACAATGCCGTTGGTCAGTCTGTGATATTCGGGCGTTACGCCGTGCAAGAGAGAACCCCAGCACTGGGCGCTGATAGTAGGATCCCCCGTCAGCATTTTGTAGGTAACGGCGCCCTTGGCAAATATTTTGTCCAAGTTCGGAGTGTCGGCCTCTTTAAAGAAAGCGCCGGCACCGTCCACGCCGATCACCACAACGTGTTTATAGGGGGTGGTGTCGCCCTCGTCCTGCTGCTTCTCCGAGCATGCGGGTAAAAAGGCGGATAACAACGGTAGAAATAGTAACATCGATAAAAACTTAAGTTTTGGTCTTTTCATATGCATTCCTTTGGTTAGAGTTATGCGTTTATTGTATAGTAAAACGGGTTGTTTGTAAATGGGCGCAACGCACAAAAACAAGGTCCTACAGATAGATATTAAGACTTGCCTTTTAATATGAATTGTGATTAAATATACCTAATGAACAAAAACATGTATTAATAGGAGGGACAACATGAACAGAATAGGTTTAAAAGTACTTTTCATAATTTTGGTCATTGCCATTGTGATTATGGTTCCAATTATGATAATCAAACGAATCAGAAAGAAATCGGTTGCATCTTCCGGTCAGATGCGCACGCCTCCACAGGACGGTCCGTATATCTCCGCTGAATATATGCCAGATGGCGGTATTTTCGAGGACGGCAAATGTGGTTGGCTTGATATTGAATGTGAGGACGGCGAAGTACAAACGGTAGCGCTAAATTTCAACAAAAAAGCGCCGGTACCTATCTTTATCCCCTTAAAGACAGCAAAATACCGCATTACATATCGATCCAAAAGCAAAGCAAGTATGATGGCCACCGGTGTTTTGAAGTCGATCAATGAAAATAACGGTGCTTCGGGTGCTTTTGCAAATGCTGTGTTTGATGCCGGCGTAGGTTTCGGGCAGCTTGAGTCTGTGGTTGTAGATGTAGATGCAACTTTCGTGATGAAATTAAGTTGTTCTACGGATGGTCTTGAGAAACACTGTAAGGTGATTGAATAATTTAATAAAGCGAAATAGTGTAAGCCCGGGGCTGTAATGCGCCGGGCTTTTTGTTTGTTGATATACAAGTAAAACCACTATCTTTAATAGTTCTATGTAGGCATCACACCAACATCTCATAGGACTCCGCAAGCCGTCACATTACCTCCACTACTGTCTTCACTTCATACTTGCCAAAATGAAGCGGCAAATATTGACCGTTTAGTTTCACATAAGAATCCACGGGCTCAGGGGTATTGTTCTGCAAGCGAAGAATTAAGTCATCCTTTTCCTTGGCTTTCTTTAGAGCCGGCATAGCAATGATATCGCCGCCCAACGTAAGATCAAAATCAGCAAAGTTTTCACACGCGCCGGGAATAGGGAAAATATTCAGCGCATAAGGTTTCTCCACAAATTCCACCGTCTTGCGTTCCAATTGATTGCGATTCTGAACCGTCAATCTAAATGAATAATTATTCTCCCCTTGATCGATTTTCTTCGTAAACCTGTCTTGGGGAATAAGTTGGCGGTCATTAATCGGATGGGCGCAATAGGTGACGCCCCGCACTAAAGACATATAAATACTGCCCTGCTCGTAATGGCTACCGTACACACCTTTATTGAGAATGGCAACACATAGATCCCCTTGATCCACTGCGACGAATCGGTGCGCCACATTCTCTCTGGCGTCGGTAAAAAGGGTATCTGTTCCAAATGCAGTTTGTCCGATAAGCTTCCCAGAAGATGCCAAGGGAAACTTGAGTTTAATAATTTTGTCAATATCTCCCATATACAGGGTAACATCAATATCCAAATCATCATTATTCTTATAAATCTTGTAAAGAATTCTTGCACGGGTATTGTCGCTTTCAAAGTAGGCTTCAATACCAAGATAAATGTCGCCATCTTCAATCACTTGCACGCTTTGCATGCCCTTAAAGGGGCCATCGGGATTTTTAGAGAGCGCGAAAGTTTTTTCACCCGTTCCCATACGCAGTAGCTGATGGCTGCCCATGCCCCAAGGATCCGCATTGTCGTCAAAGCTGCACAGACCAAAGCCTTCCCCAATATACTCCACGCCGTTTATTTTATAAGATTCCAAAAGGCCGGTATCCGGATTGATGCTCACGTATTTGCGCCCGTTATCAAATACGAATACAGGGGTTTTCGCCACCTTTTCCGTCGGCACGAACTCCACGTACACACTGTAGCGGGCGAGGGCCATAGGTTTAAGCTGCGCTTCAAAAATAATCCGCTTTCTCCAGTCCAGATTCAGGTTGCTCTCTTCTTTGATGACCTGGTAAGGAACAGGATTTCCATTTTCATTAAGAACGGTAATCCGGGACAAAATATCATCTTGCCAATTTTGGTCCGCCAACATAAATTCACATTCCACATTGTCGCAAAGTGCGTAAGGGTGTGGATTAAAGACCACAATGGGATACTCCCCTTCGGCTGCCGGAG
>JAZRHX010000139.1:0-5075 GCA_045644985.1 Clostridia bacterium
GGTATGGATAAAGAAGGTCAGGATTACCGGGCTTGTCAAGCCTACGGACCTTTGTTTGGCAAATAATTGAATTGATTTTGGGCGTATGCAGAAATTCTGGTCATACGCCCAAAAATATTTATGATTCTGTTACAAAATGTACATAGCTTCCTCTTGTAACCTGTTCCCCAAATATGGTATAAAAAAATATAATAGAAATTTAACACAGAGTGGGGCTGTTTTCTATGTCCATTTTGAGAAACGACGCAGGGGAAATGAAATTGTGGTGTAAACTGTTTTTGGTATTCACCCTGTTTGCGCTGTTGTGTACAGGGACTGTTTTTCTTGTATCCCACGTTATTATTCCTGAAATTCACTACAATATAGCCATGGATTGGGCAGAAGAAGGGGAATATAACAACGCAATTGATTGTTTGAAATTTTTAGACGGTTATCGGGATAGTGAAGAACAAATTTTATCCATTCAATACGATATTGCCACATCTCTCTTAAAGAAGGGTCAGTATCAAGCGGCAGCACAAGCTTTCCGAGCATTGGGGGATTATAAAGATAGCCGAAAGAAAGCTTCCGAAATACTTTTGTCCGCGCAAAATGAAGAACTTGTAGATGTAAAGGTAGGGGACATTTTGTACTTCGGCCATTTTGAACAAGATAATCACACGGACAATGGTACGGAAGAGATTCAGTGGGTGGTGCTTACCGTGCAGGATGAACGTGCTTTAATACTTAGTTTAAATGCATTGGACGCAAAGCCCTACCATGATACATTCCAAGAAGTAACGTGGGAAGCATGTTCTCTTCGTGCATGGTTGAATGAAACGTTCTTCCAAACTGCATTTGAGAAAGAACATCAAGAAAGAATTCTTAAACGCTACGTTCCGTCTGACGTAAATCCGGAGTACATCACGGCTACCGGCCAAGCAACGGAAGACTATGTGTTTTTATTGAGTTTGAATGAAGTGCAACAATATTTAATCAATACGCCTTGGGCGGCATGTACGGCTACTTCGTATGCCATGGCCAACCAAGCGTACATCGCAACCCCGCAAGGAGAATGTTGGTGGTGGTGCCGAACGCCGGGGGTTACCGGTCTTTTTGCATCCGGCGTGAATCCTTTGGGGGCGATTAGTACGCGGGGGAACAACGTGGATTATGTTCATGCTGCGGTAAGACCTGCTATGTGGATTCGTATTGGCGCATAAATTGTATACTATAAAGAGGAGTCTGAATGTATATGCATGATGTGAAGCCTGAAACTTGGACCGCGATAGATGGTCTTGGGAGAACGTTGAGTGACGTTACCCGTATAGGGAAGAAGCGCCCCGGCAAGTTTGTGGGTTGCTTTTATTGGCTTTGGTACGAAATCTGGCAACATTACGAGCCCAGAAATATTAGCAAGATTATAGAAGCTCACCCGGATGCCTGGAATGATTTTGAGCATCCCGCCTGGGGAGAGGGCTCCGGTCATGGTACCCCTTATTACTGGAATGAACCTCTTTTGGGCTATTATCAGATTACGGATCCTTACGTGATTCGCAAGCATGCGGAACTTTTGGCGGATGCAGGCGTAGATGTGCTTTTCTTTGACTGCTCCAATGATAAATTTACGTTTAAAGACAGTTACGAAGTTTTCTTCCGGGAGTTGCAGGCGGCAAAAGCTGATGGGGTCAACGTGCCGAAAGTGGGTTTCTTGCTCAATTTTGATGCCAACGAGAACACCCGCATTCAGCTCACAAGCCTGTGGGAGACAATTTATAAACCCGGTCGATTCCAAGATTTGTGGTTCTATTGGGAAGGGAAGCCTTTAATTATGGCCCATTCTTCCGGGCTCGATCCGAAGGACCTTACTGAGAGGGCAATCTTAGACTTTTTCACCTTCCGCCGCAATGAACCCACTTACTTCTTCCGAGACACTGCCTTTGAGGAGAAGACCTGGGGCTGGTGTTCTTCCTACCCCCAGGGCAAATACGGTGTGCGGGAAGATGGCACGGTGGAGCAAATGTGCGTAAGCGTTGGACAGAATGCCAATGAACACGGCTTGGTTGCTATGAACGACTACCGGGGCGGTGTACAAGGGCGCGCTTTCTCTAAAGGGGCGTATCAATATCAGTATACGTATAAAGGTGAAACCGTTACAGTTGATTCTTCGAAAGACGATGCCTTCTTATATGGTGTGAATTTCCAGCAACAGTGGGATCGGGCCCTGGAAGTGGATCCGGATTTCATCTTTGTGACCGGTTGGAATGAGCACGTATGCCAGCGCTTAAAGGAGTGGATGGGCTCGCCCAATGGTTTTTCTGATAATTTTAACGATGCCTACAGTCGGGATATTGAGCCATCTTCCGGTATTTTGAAGGATCATTTCTATTATCAGTTGGTGGAAAATATCCGTCGATTTAAGGGTTTAGAGGTGCCCGCTAAGGATTCTTCCGTGGAGCAGTCCATTGATTTTGAAGATGTGGCTGCCTGGAACCGGGTGGAGACTTCCTACGATCACTACGTGGGCAGCACCAAGAAACGGGACTATCCCGGCGCCAAAGGCCTTCATTATGCCAGTGACACCATGCGAAACGATATTGTGCGTTCCAAAGTGGCGTATGATGAGGATTTTGTGTATTTTATGGTGGAAACGCTTGAAGACTTGACGCCGGTATCAAGCCCTGCCTGGATGCGTTTGTTGATTCAGACGGATTCTACTTGCGCATCGCCTAACTGGGAAGGTTTCAATTTGATTGTGAATCGGGTTTCTCCGTCTGAGGGTGTGGCCGCCATCGAGCGCTCTACAGGAGGCTGGAATTGGGAGAATGCAGGCACGGCGCGGATGCACATGGCGGGAAAACGCTTGCAACTTGCTATCCCCCGCGCTTTGGTGGGTACGTCCTTTAATTTCAAGTGGGCGGACAACGCCCAAGTGGACGGCGACATTATGGACTTCTACAAGCATGGAGATGTAGCGCCCGGTGGGCGGTTTACTTTCCGGTTTGAGGGGTAAAATAATTTATTTGATCTTATGGTATACCGAGTTTATGACTAAACAGTGATCGGTGTCCCAATATATTTCCATATCTTTATATTCGCCCCACTCGCCCAAATAGATTTTTTGGGGTTTCTTTTGGATGGTGAAAAGGAACGTTGTCAGCCCTTTTGTTTCGTATACATATACAATTGTATCGCCACCCAGCGCTCCTTGGTCGCTGTCAATCACCTGTACGTAATATTTCCCCGTGGGAGAGTCCAGGGTTTGCACCACGGTGTTTTTAACGAAGTTTCCTGTAATGCACGCAAGAAAACTAAAGAAGCTAAATAGTAAAATGGGCATTGCAATTACACCGGAAACGATGATGGTTGTAAGTTTCAAAGAAAAAGGTCTTGTGTGTCGAAGCGTTAAGTAGCAACAGCATCCTGCCACAATCCAAACCCCGAAGAGTACCAAAAAATGGTTTCGTGCTACAATACAGAAAGCGGCGTTAACCAAAGAAAGTGGTGCAATAATAGATAGTAGAATCGAGAGTGCTTTGTTTTGGATGGTATCTTTAGAAACAATATCCAGCACAAGTAATGCCAGCGATAGGCCCGTTAGGAAACCTACAAAAGTGGGCATATTCGTCAGTTTAAACATATAGCCTAAACATGCAAAAATGATAGTTGCTGCAGGCAACAGCAATAGGCATACGAACAGGATACAAATCAATATGGTTCGGGGGCTTTTCATAATAGAATACCTCGCTTTACTGTAAGTTTAATATCCTAAATGTTCATCAATTAAAATAATTTCATATTCTGCCCCGGAAGGTTTGGTCCAAAAAATGGAAAGTGCTCGGCAAATTCGTTCCGGGCTGTTGCAATCGTAGCATCGATCTCCCTTAATAGCGCAAGGCGTATTCCGATTAAGTCGCTTTGCGTTTAAGGGCGCGGAAACGTTTCTTGCACGGAATAGGGCTTCTTCGGAATTCTCTGCTACTTTGTTAGAACCTACAACTAAATAAATTTTGGAAGGACCGAACGTGGTTGCAGCTACGCGGTTGCCGGTGCCGTCGATGTTGACTATTTCGCCTTGCTCGGAAATCGCGTTGACAGAGCTAACGTAAACTTCCGCCCGGGTTGCCGCGATACGAGTTTCCATTATGGTCATGTCGTTGGTTCTTTCGTCATGCCAATATACAGTGTTGTGTATGGACAAGACGGGAAATAAATTCATTTCGTGTAGCGTGAAAGATCCTCCGAAACCTACGGTCTTACCCTGAATTTGACTGTCCAAATAAGCGGCAGCGTCGTCTTTGTTTGCAAAAACGGATACCTTGTAGCCTTTTTCCTCTAAGTTGTTTTTGAGGGTTGTGAAATCGTAGGACATGGTGGAGTGCTCTCTTTCTTTTGGTACCCGCAACAGGAATCGAACCTGTAACTAACCCTTAGGAGGGGTTTATTATATCCATTTAACTATGCAGGCATAACACTGAAAATTATAGCATGTTTCCCCCGGAAACACAATGGCAACGTGGTGGCACTTTTTCGATTATTTCATCAATTTGTTCCAAATTTGCCGGCAAAGTGCCAACTGCATTGAAAAATCCTTTCTGATATGCTATCCTTTCCCTATACACTAAACAAAGGAGTCCTGCCTCATGAAACCCATTGAAACTCGTAAGACTGAAATTGACGCGTATGCCAAAATTAACCTTTCTCTAGACATTACCGGCGTAAGACCGGACGGGTATCACGAGGTGGAAATGATTCTGCATACCATTCCGTTGCGGGACAAGATCACCATTACGTCTACCGTCAAGAAAGGAAACGGCCGAAAGCCGGTGCTCACCCTCAAATGTGATAATAGAAGCCTTCCTACGAACCAAAAGAATATTGCGTGGAAAGCAGCAAACCTAATGATTGAAAACTATCCCCAAATCACCCAGGACACAGACGCTATTGAAATCTATATTCAAAAGAAAATTCCCGTAGGTGGCGGCCTTGGTGGCAGCAGTGCAGACGGAGCCGGTGTGCTGAGAGGATTTAACGCCCATTTTAACTTGGGACTCAAGACGGATGTATTGATGGAATTGGGAGCAAAATTAGGCACC
>JAZRHX010000140.1:0-2504 GCA_045644985.1 Clostridia bacterium
CTAAGACCGCTTGGCCTCCGACTTTGCCATTATGCTGGAAAGCGACGTTCCGGTGGTGGCGCAATACGGTCGTGCGGAACCCCGGAAGGTAAATTTCTATACTACCCCGGGTTATTGTGAATAAATAAATTAAAGGAGGACAAGAATATGTCAAGAATTTGTATCCCTGATTATGAGTATAAGGAGAGAGTGGCAAGAGCGGCAGCCATTTTACGAAGAGAAGGCTTGGACGCATTGATTGTAAACGGAAATGAGGCGGATTACGCCAATCCCAGATATTTCTCCGGATTCTGGCCTTTGTTTGAGCGTTCCGGCGTAGCTATCTCCGCAACCGGCGAGGCGGCATTAATGGTAGGCCCTGAGTCGGCAATCTTTGGCGCGGACAGAAATAAATTGGATAAGACCTTTGTGCTGACTGCGTATAGAGAAGGGGCAGACCCTGCTTACCCGGAACTAAAACCCGATACCTTTGCAGACGTATTTAAGTACATTAAAGTCACCGGCAAACATATCCGCATCGGCATTGCTTCTTTCTTAGATACATCCGTCACCATTTTCAACGCCATTCGCGACGCATTCCCCGAGGCAGAGATTGTGGATGCAGGCAAGATCATGGTGGAATTGCGTTCGATTAAGAGCGAGCATGAATTAAACTGTTTGCGGGAAGGCTACCGCATTGCCAATATTGCAACGCAGGAAGTTATCAAGGCTATTCGCCCCGGTGTTACGGAACTTCAAATGGTAGGCGTTGCCCAAAAGGCTGTTTATGAACACGGTGCTGAATACGAAGGCCTTCCTATGTACGTATTCTCTGAAGCCTCTACCCGTCACGCCATTTCCCGTTCTTCTTACAGAGAGTTCCAAAAAGGCGACATTGTACAGCTCAATCTTTCCGCCAAGATTGACGGTTATTCTGCCGCCATCGGTTACCCCATTTGCTTGGGTAAATTGGAAGGACAGCGCAGAGACATTGTGCAGTTCTGCCGAGAAGCCCACGATTGGAGTGCCCAGAAGGTAAAGGCCGGTGTGTTTGCAGCCGACATTGCAAAAGGATTCTACCAATATTACGTAGATCACGGTTATGAGAAGAACTACGTGTACGGACCTCTTCACGGCACCGGTATCATTGAGGTAGAAGCCCCGTGGTGCGAAACCAGTTCCGATTACTACTTGAAGCCCAATATGTGTTACCAAGTAGATACCTATATTTCCGCAGACACCTTTGGCGTTCGTTGGGAGAAAGGTATTGTGGTAAAGGAGAATGGCTTTGAACTGTTAAGCCCTGAAATTCCTGAAATCTGTCCGGAGAAATTATTCTAAGAGAGGTGAATTTGCCATGCAAATGCTGGAAATGTTCTACGATCAAATTCAAGATGCGGTGGATCGCCGCGTTCCATTCATTATTCCAATCGGTACGCTGGAATACCATGCCCGTCACGCTTCTTGCGGAACGGATACACTGGTGATTACCGGCTGCCTGCGGGAGCTTGCGAAGGAGAAGGAGATTGTGGTATGTCCTCCTATTTGGTATGGTGTTGCTTCTTATGCGGTGTGCGATGCAAAACCGTCTCATTTCCACGTAGACGAGGATGCCTACGCACAGTATCTCTATTATATTTTGAAGTCTATGATTGATGGGGGACATAAGAATATTTATCTGATTCCCCATCATCAGACCGAGGGTGGCGGGCTGATGCCCATGACCATCGCTTGCCATAAGGCTGCCAAGAAAGTGACCATGGAATATATGGAGAACAAATTTGGCAAAGGCTGGTGGGGCAGCGATGACTATGCCTCCTACTATGAGAATTTGGGTGGCGGAGAGGATCCCTTCTCCTATATTAAGGTGGTGCCGTTAATTAGTGCGGAGGCCCAGATTGCTTGCGGCGGTTTTGACCATGCGGGAAAATGGGAGACCTCTTTACTGATGGGAACGGATCCAAAGTACGTAGACTTATCCCGGTGCAAGGACAACACGGAATGGTTCGCCCAAAGTGCCGTGGAAAGTAGTGAAACTCTTGGGAAACACATGGTAGCCTGTACGTTGGAGGGGTTAAGAAAAGCCATAGTTTGACAATGATTCACAAGATTGTGTATAATGACACAGAGGTGAGAAAAATGGTCGACAGTAACAATAATATGCATATACTTCATGGTATCGGCAATCGCACGGACAGCAGTCCTTTTGTGCCTAATTGTACCTCACAAGAACCGTTGCATGTTAATGGCTGTGGCCACTATATCGTTCGCCAAAATGATATTTGCAGTACCCGAAGAATTGGCGAGCGCCTGGACTGGCAGTTGCTCTACGTATGGCGGGGAGAAACTGTTATATTAGATGTGCAAAACCGAGAAATTGGTCGGATGCAGGCGGGGCAAATGTATTTTTATCCGCCAAAAGTCTTTCAAAAGTATATTTATAAAGCAGACAAGAGCCGAGAATCGGAAATATTTTGGATCCATTTTACAGGTACGGAAGTAGAAAAACTTCTTCAATCCTATAA
>JAZRHX010000141.1:0-2548 GCA_045644985.1 Clostridia bacterium
TGCCGACCGATTGAGCCGGTGGAACCCAAAACAGAAATCGTACGTTTATGGTGTCTGTACTTGGGGATTATACCTATGAATTTCCGAAAGAATTCCCTCTTGAATTAAGGCTGAAAGATATGCTGGAAGAAGTAGTGGATGAGAAGTTTTATTTGAGTGATGCAATGATAAATTATTGCATCGGCGTCGGACAAAAAGGTGGCAAATTCCCACGAAAAGAACGTTTTTTACAAAACCTCAACCGAGAGCACCAAAACATCGGTAATTCAATTACCACAAACGAAGGAAACAGACCCGTTTCAAACTTTATTTGGGGTGATTGTGAAAAATTAAATCGTTATATAGACGATTATGAGGATGACGAAAAACTACTTAAAGTTCTTAACGGAAGCGAAAAACCGAAAGTCATAGCCGGCATTGGAGAAAAGAAATCCAATGGGGGAACACAATGGTATCAGCAAGATCGTATTTACGATGATAACGTTGCAATCAGTGTTACAACAGGTTTCAATCCGTATTACAAAGTTAATGATCCTTTTATCTGTGCATCCCGTGGAAGAAACCCAGGAAATCCTTCTGACAGAAGAGCGGGCATTCCTACCGAGCAAAGACTGGAAGCTAACTTTAGTGGCTGTTCCAATACTTTAACCACGGTGCAAAAGGATAATTATGTTGTGGAACCTTTTATTAATAGAATTGATATTCCACAAATGGTTAAAGTGAGAAAGTACGAAGTAAATTGCAAAGCGCTTTGTGAGGCTTTAAGAGCACATAAACAGGCGGCAAACCTTAGCAATAAGGAGATTGCAGAACAATTAAACGTTCCTTTTACTAACGTGGAACATTGGTTTAGGCAAGATAACAGTTTTTCTATTCCCGATGCAAAAATATGGTTTGATCTTAAAAAATTGCTGGGTGTTGAAACAAACGAATTTGACGAAGCGATTACAACCTTTGAAGAAAAAGAAGGTGTTTTTGAAAAATCAAATCGCTGCTACTTGTCAGATGGCATTGCACCGACAATCACAAGTGCAAGTGCAGACGAAAAGGTGATTGAGCCCCTAGCCTATTACGAGCAAAACGGCTATATCCGAAAAGACGGAACCGTGGGGACTTTAACTACGGACGGAAGTTCTCCAAAGCATAACAATCGTGTTGTTGAACCTATTGTATGGGATGGCTACAACCAGCGAATCAGAAAAGAACCAGGCACGGTTGGGTCTCTTACAACAAACTGTGGTGCAGATTTTAAAAGGAACGGGCAAGGGATTATTGAACCTATCGTATGCGAACAAAGAGCAGATGAGGGCTTAAGATTTTTCAAGGGTGATTATTGTGGGGCACTCAGAACCATTGATGCTTGTGGGGATAAAAGGGTGATTGAGGCAACTCCCACTGAGATCATCAGAGAAGAACCCCTTGAAAGAGATGGTTGGCATAGACACGCAAAAGAGGTTCTTTCCACACAGGGTGTGTACAGAACTTTAGCTGCGCAATCAAACAACTTGGTCACAAAAATCAAAGAGCCTTATTCTTTTAGAATCCGTAAACTTACCCCGAAAGAATGTTGGAGACTCATGGGATTTGACGATGCCGATTTTGATAAGGCAGCCGCAGAAATTAGCAACACACAGTTATATAAACAAGCCGGCAACTCCATTGTGGTGGATGTGCTTTATTACATATTCAGGAATATGTTGGAGGTGAAAAAATGAAAAAAGAAGAAGCCATAGAATACTTAGAACAGGTTTTGGAAAGATGGACCAGCTGGCATGATCACCATTACAAATTGGTAGAGGCTCTTGAAATTTTGCTGGAGGAAGTGAAGAAATGAGAGATTGGACCGGAAACAACAAAAGCATTTATTCAACTTTAGGCGCAAGCAATCATACGGAAAAAGAGCGTGAAACGCACGATTATTATGCAACCGACCCCAAGGCATTAGAACTGCTTTTAGGCTTGGAGGATTTTAGCCACTTTGTATGGGAGCCGTCTTGCGGAGAGGGGCATTTGAGTGAGGTTTTGAAGAAACACGGGCACGATGTATTGTCTGCTGACATCATCGACCGGGGGTATGAAGGAACGCAAGTTGCTGACTTTTTAACCTCAGATGTACCAGCGGGAGTGCCGAGAGATATTATCACAAATCCTCCCTATAAATATGCAAAAGAATTTGTAAAGCACTCTCTTGATATATCGATGAATGGCACCAAGGTTGCCATGTTCCTAAAACTGCAATTCCTTGAAGGGAAAGCGAGAAGATCGCTGTTTGAAAAATACCCGCCAAAGAAAATTTATGTAGCATCGAAGAGATTCGTGTGTGCACCAAATGGAGATTTTGAGAATGCGCCGTCCAGCGCCGTAGCGTATGCTTGGTTTATATGGGAAAAAGGTTTTAAGGGTGACACAATTGTGAGGTGGTTTAATTGAATAAATCAGAACACCGAATACAAAATGAAATTCGCCTTGCCCTTTCGGAACACGGGGTTGTGCTCCGCCTTAACTCAGGTAAGTTTTGGCAGGGGAAAAGGGTTTGGAGTGAAGAATT
>JAZRHX010000142.1:0-9576 GCA_045644985.1 Clostridia bacterium
CATCATAGCGAAACGGATTAAACACGAAGAAAAATTTCTTGAAGAGGAATTAGACGGTTACCGCACGTATATGCAAAAAGTCAAATACCGCTTTATACCATTCATTTGGTAATCAAATTCCCTCTTTTGCGCATCGCACCACAGGCTGCTATTAAAGAATCTAAATAATTAGATTTATAAAGCAAAACGATCCCTCTGCTGAATTTCGGCAGAGGGATTTTATGGAAATACTTCCTTTTATATGATATAATATTACAAACCATAAAAAATCCATGAGGTAAGAAAAATGATAGATATTAAAACTTGGATAGAAGTTTTTTTGAAAGCATTAAATAAAACCTTTAAAAATCGTGTGTGGTTTGTTGGTTTGCAAGGAAGTTATGGTCGTGGCGAAGCGCGTGACACAAGCGATATAGATATTGTTGTAATACTTGATGAGTTGTCTGCTTTGGATATCAATACCTACAACACAATGTTGGATGTCCTGCCGCACAGAGAACTGATTTGTGGTTTTCTCTCTGGTAAAGATGAGATTTTGAGCTGGGAGCCTTCTGATCTTTTTCAGTTCTACTATGACACAAAGGCGATAAAAGGTAGTCTTGATGAATTACTCGCACGAATTGATGATGTTGCTGTGAATAGAGCAATTAAAATGGGTGTGTGCAACATTTATCACGGTTGTGTTCATAATATGCTCTTTGAGAAAAGCGAAGAAATCTTAAAGGGATTATATAAATCCGCCTCGTTTGTTGTACAGGCAATCGCTTTCAAGCAAACAGGAAAGTATATAACGCATCAAATGGAGTTGTCACAAATTGTTTCTCCTGATGAAAAAACGATTGTTGACACCTTCGTAAATTTGAAAAATGGCGGAGCAGTTGATTTTCAAAAAATGAGTGAAATACTATTTGCTTGGTCCAAAAAATGGATTAAATAAATCCCCCTCTTTTGCGTACTGCACCGCTGATTGCAAATAATCAAATAATTGCTATTTTGAAAGCGCATCATCCCCAAAAGATGGTACGCTTTCTTTTCTTAGACACAATGATATGTGGTGATAGAACGGTGGAAGGCTATAGAATTATTTCTTAACTGGAAGAAAACCTTGGATATGTTTCGAAAAAACAAACGCCATCACACAAATTCAGTATGATAAGAGTTTTTGCAATCTTCAAAGTTTAATGGGGCTACGCGGGGCAGGATAACAAAGTTAGTTTGTGGGTTTACAAGGCAGGTATGCCCGAAATGAATTGCATTTCTACATATTGCAAGCGCCTAAAGGGTGTGCTATAATGCGTCCCAAGTAAAAATCTTCCATTGAGGCGCGAAAGCAATGATGTATAAACTGATGCACAATCCCATATTTGTCAAATTTGCCGCACTTTTGTGTTGCGCTTTGTGGGGGATTTCCACACCTATTGTGAAGATGGGATATCGTTATGTGGATTCCGATCACGTGCCATCTCTTCTTTTGTGGGTTGGCTTACAATTTGCTTATCCGTAATTTATGCCGTTTCTTATACCCTTTGGACTGTTTTATTAAAACATAACCTTGCATCTAGTATTACCATTTTTAGCTTTAGGACGCCGGTTTTTGGCGTTGTTTTCTCTTGGTTACTTTTAAGCGAAGACGGGGGCGTACCGTTTTTGAATTTAATTTTTGCTTTGATTTTGGTTTGTGTAGGCATTCTTCTTTTGGGATATGCGGAAAAGCAAACATTGAAAAAGTAGATGCAATGATGTTATAATCATAATGTTATTCCCCGTACAAAGCGCATGGAGGTTTTATGAATTTTTTTGAACAAAATGCAGAATTGACCATTCCGAGAATATCTCCCTTGGTACAGGAGAATTTCTTCCTTTCAAAGATACCGGATGACCGATCGCTTCCGGTGTATGAAGCAATTCGGGAGGAATTGCCCTGCCCCGTATGGGAAGGACACCAAGCTACCATAGATGCATACTGGCGAGCTTGGGAATTAGCGTTTAGCAATTTAAGACAGCCCGTTCCGGAGTCGGGTTTTGTGTCTAATTATATCGACACAGCCTTTAACGGTTGCGAATTTATGTGGGATTCTTCCTTTATGCTGATGTTTGGCAAATACGCAGATCGGATTTTCTGCTTTCAAGAAACGTTAGATAATCTGTATGCCCACCAGCATCGGGATGGATTTATTTGCCGGGAAATTGATGGCCTGACAGGTAGAGATCATTTTACCCGACACGATCCATCCGGCACAGGCCCGGAAGTGATGGCTTGGAGCGAATGGGAATACTATCTAAACTTTGGAAACCGTGAACGGCTTTCTAAGGTATTTCCTCCGTTAATGGCCTATCATCGGTGGATGCGGGAACATTTTACCTGGCCGGACGGGACCTATTTCTCCAGCGGATGGGGTTGCGGTATGGACAATATTCCTCGACAAAGTCCTGAGTACAGTGCTGAATTTGGTCACGGCCATATGATTTGGGTGGATACCTGCCTGCAAGAATTACATAATTGCAATGTTCTGATTCGGATGGCGTCTGTTCTGGGACGAGATAATTTTATTGAAGAACTGCAAAGAGAAAGGGATTCTTTAGAACGCGTCATTAATGAGAAACTTTGGGATGATGAAACCGGTTTCTACTATGACCTATGGAGAGACGGTAGGCATAATGGAGTTCGACATATTGGCGCTTTCTGGGCACTTTTGGCAAAATGTGCGCCGAAAGAGCGGGCTGCGCGAATGATTGCGTACTTGAATGATGAGAAGGAGTTTAGAAGTCCGGTGCGTATTCCTGCACTTTCGAAGGGTAGTCCTTATTATTCTCCTGTAGGGGATTATTGGCGTGGGGGTGTATGGGCACCTACGAACTACATGGTGCTCAAGGGATTGGATCAATATCAAGAATATGATTTAGCCCACGAGATTGGCAAAGACTGTCTCCGGGCAGTTGTGGAAGTTTACAAAGAACATAATACTTTCTTTGAAAACTACGCTCCGGAACTTGATCAAGCGGGAAGACCTTCCAAGGGTACGCCTGCAAAAGCAGATTTTGTGGGTTGGACGGGCCTAATTCCAATTTCGATTTTATTTGAATATGTGTTTGGAATTAAACCTCATGCAGAATCCGGAAAGATTCTGTGGTGTGTGGAATTGACGGAGCAACATGGCGTGCGGAAATATCCCTTCGGGGCCAAGGGGGAGCTTACGTTAATTTGTGAAGCGCGCAAAGACGTGAACGAAAGACCTGTTATTCTACTGGAGTCCAATATTCCGGTAGAGTTGGAAGTGGTGTGGGGCGAGCAGGGAAGCAAGCAGTCCATGCTCCTGCAAGCGACTGGTGATGGCGTGTAAGGAGCGTACAATGGTGAAGAGGCATATTTATTATTTCGATTATTTGCGACTGATTGCGGCCGTAAGCGTGGTGTATATGCATGTTGCTGCCGGACCTTTAAGAGGCGCGTTAAATGCAGATTGGCATTTAATCAACGTACTGACCTCTTTTGGCTTTACCGCCGTTCCTTTATTTTTCTTGATGTCCGGTTATCTTATTCTTTCTAACCCAAAGACGGAGGACGTGGGGGTGCTTCTTAAACAACGCATTCCCCGGTTGCTTGTTCCCCTTGCAGGGTGGACGGTGGTGGCGCTGATTTGGAAGTTTCTGGGTCATCGTGATTTTTCTCTTTCGTGGAAGGAACTTCTTGCTTCTTTCCATACGCCGGCATGGATTCATTTTTGGTATTTATATACATTGCTTGCATTGTATCTTGTTGCACCTATTTTGTGCGCAGGGCTTCGAACGTTGGACAAGAAAGGGCATATTCTTGTTCTGGTTTTGGTCTCTCTTGCTTCTATACGGGAAATCTTACAATTACTTCTGCCTGAGACTGTGGATGCTTTTTTGAATTTTGATATTGTTTCAAAGATGACCTTTTTAGGCGGCCATTTGAATACTTTTATTTTAGGCTATTACGTTGGTAATTTGAAAAAGAAAATCCCTAATTGGGTTTTGTTGTTGTCCGGTGCCGTGGTTTTGGGCGTTATTTGCGGCGGAACTTTCCACTTGACAGCCCAAAATGGGAATTACAATCAAGCCTTTCAAAATCAGTCGGCAGGTTTTGAAATTCTGCTGGCAATGATCATTTTTACGTTTTTTAAGCAAAATTTGAATCGGGAAAGTAGGTTCTTTCAATTTGTTCCGGTGGTTCCTCTTGCGCTTTCCATGTATTTAATGCACAATATTTTATTGGCGATGATGGGTACGGTGGGCATTATATCAGTTGCTACTTTCTGGGATACGCTCTTTACCACTTTTCTTATTTTTATTATTTGCTTTATTGTTATGAAGACGGTTGCAAGTGTTAAACCGCTTTGTTTTATTGCGACCGGTATGTCTTACGCGGATGCATGTGCCAGCTGCAATTGGATTTACACGTATCGAAATGTGAAACGTTATTTTATACGGAAAAGGGATGATGAAAGCGTATGAATCAGTATCAGAAAGAGGCTGCTTCTCGATGGGGCAATACGTCTGCTTATCAGCAGAGTGAGGATAAGACGGCTGGCTATACACCGGAGAAATGGAATGCCGTGCAAAGAGAAATGGATGGAATTATGCAAGATTTCGCCCATTGCAAAGCGCGAGATTTGGCGCCGGAGAGTATGGAAGCACAGAATCTTGTGAGAAAATGGCAGTTGTTCCTTACAGATAATTATTATGACTGTACTGTGGAAATTTTATCTGCACTGGGCAGAATGTATCACGCGGATCCTCGTTTTCGGGACAATATTGATCGATACGGTGCAGGTACTGCGGCTTTTATGGCAGCTGCTATTGCGGTTTATTGTACAAGATAATGTAGAAAACCCGGCATTGTTAATATCCAATGCCGGGTGATTCTTTACCGGTATATGTGGCGAGTTTATTGAAACAATGCTTCTGCTGCTGCTAAATCGTCATGATTGTCAATTTCAAACCATCTGCCGTTTAAAGGGCAAGCGCGGAATTCGATTTCGCCTAAAATGTCGTTCAAAGCGACTTCGCTCCATTTCTTGAGTTCTTTGCAATCTACAATGTATTCTTTACACTTGTTATAGAAAGCGCTGGCACCGTGTTCATCAAACTTATAAACGTCGATGGAGGAACCTAATGCATCTTCTTTTGTGATGGTCTTGGCAATTTCCACCAAGCGTCCTTCTTTCTCGATGACTTTCATAGACTCTTCGTTATAATTACCGATATCGGTAACGATTGCATTGCTTCCGGGGAAGGATAGAAGTGCTGTGATTACGGAAGCATCGTAGAATACATCTGCATTCATCATCAAAAATTCACCCATGCCGATGGCTTCCAAACCCAAATAGGCGGAATACATATTGTTGGTCGTAGCATAATCTACACTCTCCACAATCTGAATGAAGGGCCATACTTTGTGGACTTCTCGTTCCAGTACTTCCGCTTTATAGCCGGAAATAATGGTAATGTCTTGAATTCCGTTCTCCAGTAAATTCTCTATTTGCTTGAATAAAATGGGCTTCCCGTTTACACTGACCAATGATTTGGGAAGATTATCGGTGATAGGGGCTAACCTAGACCCAAAACCTGCTGCTAGAATAAGTGCTTTCATTTCTTGTCTCCTCCTGTTATAGTCTCCAAATACTCCCAATAACAAAATAAATGACTTATCTTGATAATTGTAACATAAGTGTGTAGGAAAGTAAAGAATGGGACATCATGGTTCTTTTTCTAAAAAAACGTAAAATGATTCATGTTGAGAACCAAATTCAAGTCGTTATCTATCACACTTTTGGTAAACCCAATGTTGGTCTGGACATAAACTGTCTTCAAACCGTCTTTTATGTCCGGGGAAATAGCTAAAATGGACATTATAGACTACTTGATCCTCATATTGTCCATCTTTTTTACCATAAACCGCCAACCTACTAAAACGACAGGTGGTTCATTTGGCATCTGAATGACACTACTTTACGAATCCAAGAAACTTAACATTTTTCTATTGCAATTCTCTTCCGACAGCGGTAATATAGAACGCTGAAGGTGGATATTATGAGAAAACGCAATCGGGATATGTGTCAAGGCCCTTTATTTGGAAACATTGTAGCCTATACGATTCCCGTAATTTTAACCGGTATATTACAATTATTATTCAATGCGGCCGATCTGATAGTTGTTGGCCGTCTGTGCGGTAGTGTATACGTAAGCGCGGTAGGCGCAACCACTTCGTTAATTCATTTGATTGTGAATTTGTTTATTGGTTTGTCTGTAGGTGCCGGCGTGGCGGTTGCCCATGCAATCGGTGCCGGTGATAATAAAATGGTGCATCGAACGGTCCATACGGCGATTCCTACAGCGTTGGTGAGCGGTGTGGTGCTGACGGTAATTGGCGTTAGCTTCTCTGGAGAATTTTTGAAATGGATGGGAACACCGAAAGAGGTGCTACCTTTATCTACTGCGTACATGCGTATTTATTTTGCAGGTATTACGGCGAGTATGCTGTATAACTTTGGCGCGGCAATCTTAAGAGCTGCGGGGGATACCAAAGGTCCCTTGATGTACTTGACGTTAGCCGGTGTGGTGAACGTTGTTTTGAATATTGTTTTTGTTATGTTGTTTAATATGGACGTAGATGGTGTTGCTTTGGCTACCACCTTATCCCAAGTGCTTTCGGCGATGCTGGTGATTCGCGCACTGGTTTTGCGGCAGGATTCCTGTCGGCTGAATTTAAAAGCGATGCGCTTCTACAAAGTGCCCATGCTGAAGCTTTTGCGCATTGGCGTCCCGGCAGGTATTCAAGGTTCCTTATTCTCAATCTCCAACGTGATTATTCAATCTTCTGTGAATTCGTTTGGTGCTGTAGTTGTGGCGGGGAATTCTGCCGCATCTACCTTAGAAGGATTTGTCTACACAATTATGAATTCCTTCCATCAAACGGCACTAAATTTTATTGGTCAGAACGTAGGTGCGAAACAGTATAAACGGACGAAGAAAATATTACTGATTTGTTTAGGTTGTGTATTTGTAGTAGGCGGTGTTTGCGGCGGTTTGTTCTATTTATTGGGACGCCCGTTGTTGTCCATTTTCATTTCCGATTCTACACAAGCAATCGAATACGGGTTGATTCGTCTGGCTTTTATTTGCCTTCCGTATTTTGTATGCGGTCTGATGGATGTTACGACCGGTGCTATCCGAGGAATGGGTGTTTCTTTGACGCCCATGATCATTACAATATTAGGCGTTTGCGGACTTCGAATTGGATGGATTTACACGGTCTTTCAAATTCCTGCATTTCACACACTTTCGTGTTTGTATTCTTCCTATCTCGTTTCATGGGTTATTACTTTTTTTGTGGAACTGGTGGCGTTTTTTGTGATTTACCGACGCGCGATAAGGCTGCTCGATAAATAGTTCCTCTTTTGTCAGGGTGTGGAAAGCTATTTTGACGATTTATACGATCAGGTCTTTGTTCCGGCAGTAAATCTAACGAGTCTGTTGAAGATTAATATTAATAGAAAGGCTGTATCTTCACGCCTTGTTACTGTGGTGAAGATACAGCCTCTTGAATTGCAAATCAAAATATCTATATGAAAGAAGTCATTCCCAAAATGCCGCCTCCGGCTTTTGACACCTATCATATAGATAGGTGGGTATCCTATGCGAACGTGCAATCTTCCGCTGCCGTGCTCATTTCTGAGCGGACGGAATTAGCTTGCGGCCTGATTTTGCGTTCGTATCAACTTGGAGTCCCTTTTTTGAGCTGTAGGTTCAAAATACGGATTCTTGTCGAACACCCCAGGAATGCTCCTGTATCCATTAGTATATCCATTTTACAGAGAAAATTCAACTCTTTTCATGGCAGGAAAAAAGTGCTACAATAAAACCATATTGTAATGGGGTAATCAACACTGAATACTAAATGTTGAGTGGACACAAACGGCTGTAAAAACGCTGCTTTATGTCCATTTTATCGAAATGCTTCTTGCAACCGTTCCAAATTTCCGCGCATTAAAGACAAATACGTAGCACCTTGGTCAAATTCCGCCTGGGTCACGTTGTGGCAAGAGTGAAGCATCGCGATTTCAGCTCCGGTCTCCGCTCCGATGGTATCTGCAATTCTGTGGTTAGAGAATTCTAAATAGAAAATGGTGGAAATTCGGCGATTTCTTACTGTGTCAATCAATTCCATCACGCGATTGGCTGAGGGCTCGCTTTCGTGGGAACATCCCGGAAAAGCAGCTAAATAAGAAACGCCATACGTGTCGGCAAAATACCGAAAAGGGAAACGATCCCCAAACACCAGCAAACGATCATTTTCCGGCACACCCGACCAAAATTCACGAAAGTCTTGATCTAAATCCCGTAGCGCCTGTATATAGGAAGCTCCGTTTGCCGAAACAAGCGCAAGATCTACATTCTCAATTCCGCACAACACAGGCAGCAACCGATTTACAATGGCAATCACGTTTCCGGGATTAGTCCACACATGGGCATCTGCCTCCCCGTGGTCATCGCGCAACAGTTCAAGCTCGTCGGTCAGGGCAAACTTCTTCAATTTCTTGCCGGCACCCTTCATCATAGGCTCCGCCCATACGTCCGCTTCTTGCCCAAGATAAATAAATAAATCGGCGTCGCAGACCGCCATCATATCGGCTGCGGAAGGATCGTAGGAATGACTTTCCGTGCCGGGGGAGAGGAGCAACTTGACATGTATGTTTTCGCAATCTTTGGTTAGAACCCGGGCGATATCGTAGGCGGGAAAAGTGGTGGTCACAATCTCCACACCGCGATCCCGGCTGCTAGGAGTGCAGGCAGGTAAAATGATGCAAAGCAATACCAAAAGAATCAGCAAAGAAGATATTCTACCCAAAAACTTTGGCATACCGTCCTCCTATATCTGCGGAAGCACCCGAGCATCTCGAATTAAATCCAAGCACTCGGTGAAACAGGGCCGCATGGTAAAAGCATAACAGAATTGTTTTTCCTTAAACTGCCATTTAGGCAATAATTCCGGGCCGCAACTGGCAGAACCGATACCGGTGTGCTTGTAATCTATACGAACTACGGTTTCTTTCCGCGGGCGCAGATCCTTGCTCAGTGCACACGCTGTAAAATTCTGGGCGGTGTAATGAAGGGCACTGCAGGAGAAATCCGGAATTCCCTTAAAGAATAATCCACGCCCTTCTAAATCGCTGACGCAAAGGAAACGGGTGCTAATATGATTGCCGTTTTCCTGGGGTTTGATGTAGTTGGTAAACTCCTGTGTTACAGTGGAATTGTATACGCCCATTCGGCAGAATGCGTGCATATCTTCGTAGGAATTTCCGGGCCCCATACCGAAGTATCGAAGTTGCTCGTTGCCTGCCGGCATCGTGATTTCGAAACCGAAACGAGGTAGGTTTCGAATTTCGTCGGCTACCTGGGCGGAAACACTGACGGAAATTTCCCCATTCCCAAAGAATGCCCAGAATACAAAATAGGAAACAGGGGCAGACCCGGAAGGTGTCTTCAATACATAGGAAGTAACAATTTCCGTATGGGTTTTGTCGATGTTCATAATCCGCAGACTTTGCA
>JAZRHX010000143.1:0-1167 GCA_045644985.1 Clostridia bacterium
GGTATTAAGGCGATTGACTCCATGGTTCCAATTGGACGTGGACAGAGAGAGCTTATTATTGGTGACAGACAGACCGGTAAAACGGCAATTGCGATAGATACGATTATCAATCAAAAAGGGCAGAGCGTAAAATGTATTTACGTCGCAATCGGACAGAAAGCATCTACGGTTGCTAACATTGTGAAAACGTTAGAAGCGTTTGGGGCAATGGACTATACAACGGTTGTTGTATCAACTGCAAGTGAACTTGCACCGCTTCAATATATTGCTCCGTATTCCGGATGTGCGATTGGGGAAGAGTGGATGGAAAACGGGGAAGACGTACTCGTTGTATATGACGACTTATCGAAACATGCGACAGCTTACCGTACACTTTCCTTACTTCTTAGAAGACCACCTGGACGTGAAGCTTACCCGGGTGATGTGTTTTATTTGCATTCAAGATTATTAGAGAGAGCGGCAAGATTATCGGATGCGCTGGGAGGAGGTTCACTTACGGCACTTCCAATCATTGAGACACAGGCGGGTGACGTATCCGCGTATATTCCGACAAACGTAATTTCCATTACTGACGGACAGATTTACCTAGAAACAGAAATGTTTAACGCAGGTTTCAGACCGGCAGTCAACCCAGGTATCTCTGTATCCCGTGTTGGTGGATCCGCTCAGATTAAAGCGATGAAGAAAATTGCAGGACCAATTCGTATTGAACTTGCGCAGTATCGTGAGCTCGCTTCTTTCGCACAGTTTGGTTCTGAGTTAGATAAAGATACAGCAGAGCGCTTGGCGCAAGGTGTTCGTATCAAAGAAATGCTCAAGCAGCCTCAATACAAGCCAATGCCGGTTGAGTATCAGGTTATCATTATCTATGCGGCAACAAGAAAGCACTTGCTTGATATTGCGGTAGAAGATATTCTTCGTTTCGAAGAGGGATTATTTGAATTTATTAAGACCAAATATCCTGAGATTCCGGAATCAATTAGGACGGAAAAAGTCATTACTGAGGAAATAGAAGACAAGCTTGTAAAAGCAATTGGAGAATTCAAGCAAGAATTTTAAATTTCCTTATGTAAGAGAGGAGAAATATCATGGCATCCATGAGAGAAATTAAAAGACGCCGCGGAAGTATCCAAAGTACGCAGCAGATTACGAAAGCCATGAAACTTG
>JAZRHX010000144.1:0-5359 GCA_045644985.1 Clostridia bacterium
GGTGCTTTAATGAGTCCGGTCAGTGTGAAACAAGGGGATCCTATATTGGGAATTGCCCATGCGGTGGCCTTAGAGAATATTTAAGGGGGATCAAAATGGATATTGTAGTCAAATATTTACTGGTGTTTATAACCGGCGGTGTGCTTTGCGCAATTGCACAAATTCTGCTGGATAAAACAAAATTAACTTCTGCCAGAATTCTAGTTATTTACGTTGTATCCGGTGTGTTCTTAAGTGCTGTCGGATTATACCCTTGGCTCGTGAAGGTAGGAAAATGCGGTGCAACGATTCCACTTTTGGGCTTTGGCCATGCGCTATGCCAAGGCGTATTTCAAGCCGTTGATGAATTGGGATTCAGAGGGATTTTTACAGGTGGTTTGGGAAGTGTTGCCACAGGTATTGTTATGGCAATTGTATTTGGCTTAATTGCATCGTTGGTTTCAAAACCTAAAAGCAAAATTCAATAATAAGCATTGGAACAGGGGGAGGTTCATGCGACGTTTGGGCATTTGGGTGCTGGTGGGCGCCCTTTGTATTTCGGTTATAAAAATTTATATAGAGAAACATTCGCCTGATCCGGATACATTTGTCTGTTCGGATTGGAAGGGCTTTGTATATCGAGCGCCTTGGAATAAAGAGGAACAGTTAACGGTTATAGGCAAAGACGTACGTGGGATCCTGTGGACCGACGGATTTGATGCGACATTATTGAAACGATTGGAGAAGGGCTGTTACGTTCAGTTTTGTCAGCTTACTTTACGTACGGCTTCTGTGGCAAGAAATCCGGGAGTACTAGACTATCGTCGTTATTTACAAAGCCGCAATGTTACATATATCTGCTCTGCAAAAGCAGACCATATTCAAATTCAAGCCCAAATACCACCTCGTTTCTGGTTGCGCTTACCGGGCGCTGTTTTTCGCTACTATGCAAGGGATACAATTCATCGATATATGGATGTTTCCTCCGGTCACTTTATTTACAGCGTTATGACCGGAGACACAGGTGAGCTTTCAGAAACGTACCAAGAGGTTTTTCGTGCCGGCGGTCTTTCTCACGTTATGGCAGTGTCCGGCATGCATGTTGCTTTTGTCGTGCGTCCTTTTCGTAAGATATTTCGGCAAAAATGCCTTTCTTATCGTAAACGAAATGCGTTACTTCTCTTTCCGATTTTTCTATTTATGATGCTTACTGACTTTACACCTTCTGTGATGCGAGCAGGAATTTGTATGATGGGTCTTGTGCTTTCTCGAATGTTGGAACGTCCACCGGATGGTATTAATTTTTTGCTATTATCTGCCGGAATTCAAATTTTAATCAATCCGTTTGTTCTGCTGGGTGCAGGCTTTTTAATGACTTACGGTGCGGCAGTTGGTTTATATTTTATCTTACCTATATTGAGAAAGCGTTTTTTGTTTTTTCAAAGAAAAGGGAGGGTGTTGGCGGCAGGGATTGCTGTCAATATTGTGCTTGCTCCACTTATGTTATACTTATTCGGTACTTTCTCCGTCTGCGGCATTCTTTTAACGATTCTTGTTACTGTTCCGGTGGGGTTTGTGTGTACTTTGGGCTATTTGATGTGCTTTGTGCAGTTTATTCCCATGATTCGATTCCTTTGCCAGCCCATAGCTTATGTTCTTTACATTCTTTGTAAGTGTATCGTAATCCTTGCGAATATTGGAGCAAAGCTTCCGGCACCTTTTGGACAGATTTCTTTCCCCGGATTCTCCATTTGGATATTAATTGGGTATTATGTGGTACTTCTGTGTCTGATTGTTTTATGGAAACGGGCTAAAATTTTTGTGGTGTGTGTGATTTGTTTTATTGTTACCCTGTCAGGCTATTGTATGTATACGACTCCGTTATTGCAGGTACTTTTTATAGATGTGGGTCAAGGTGCTGCGGTGTTGGTGAAAGCAGATGGCGTTGTGGGCATGATTGATACCGGGGATGGGCGTACCAATCTTACCGCTATTTTACAAAAACAAGGTTTGAAACGATTGGATTTTATTGTCTTAACCCATGGTCATGAAGATCATACCGGCGGTTTTATTCAGGTAGCAGAGACATTTTGTCCCCGCATTTTATATACTTCCGGAAATAACGAAAGCGGTCTTGTGGATGCAAAATATCAGGCTTCTTTACAGGGTATAGCGGTTCAATCGGTTTCCCACGGCGCATCTGTTTCTTTTGGTGAAATCACAATGCGTTTTTTTGTGTGTGAAAATTTCTATGGACAACAAAATGAATCCGGAGAGAATAATGCGTCTCTTAATGTATTTTTGACTTGTGCCTACGGAAGTGTTACAGTTTGCGGGGATTTGGAGCAACAAGGTGTATCTGCTTTGCTGCAAAAGGGCGCTTTTACAAAGTCCGACGTGCTGTTTGTTCCTCATCATGGATCGGATTCCGGAACAAGTGAAAAAATGTTGTCGTATATTCTTCCTAAGTATGCTATAATAAGCGTCGGCAACCATAATTCTTACGGACATCCCGGGAAAGAGACTCTTGAACATTTGCAAAATGCGGGTGCAGTGGTATATAGAACCGATTTGTGCGGAGGGATTACAGTTACTATAGGAAAGAAAACTTTATTTAGAAAGAGGTGTGTGGAAATATGGCAGATGCTTTAATTGGTGAAATTACGGATATAAAGGGAATGAAAGCCCATTTGTCTTCGGGAAATCTTGCCCGTGCTTACTTGTTCTATGGTGAAGAAGAGTATTTGAAGGATCTGTATATTTCCAGACTGAAGAAGTTAGCGGTGGATGATCCGCTGAATATTTATGTTTTTACCGGCAAGACCGATCTTTCAGAGATTGAGGGGATTGTAAACGGTGTTTCCTTATTTGGGGAACGTAAATTGATTTTGGTGACCGATAGTGGCTTTTTTAAGGGGGGAGCGGAGCTTTCCTTCTTAGGGGATCTTGAGGATGGGAATTGTACGGTTATTTTTCGGGAAAATACGGCAGATAAGCGATTGAAAGCCTATAGGGATTTTTTGAAATACGGCGTTGTGTTTGAATGTAAGAAGCAAGAAGACAAGGATATTCTTCGTTTGCTTTCTGTAACGGCAAATGCTGCCGGTCGGACGCTATCTCCGGGTGCCGGGGAATTGTTACTTCATGGAATTGGAAGTGATTTGACCCGTTTGCTAAATGAATTGGAGAAGCTTATTCTTCTCACGGAGGACGGCGGTGTTATTCGTGAAGAACACGTAGAAAGCGTGTGTGCGCTTTCGTTGTCCGCCAGAGTTTTTGATTTAAATGATGCAGTGGTGCTGGGAAACCGAAGTAAGGCATTTGCGATTTTGCAAGCGTTGCTGGATGAACGGCAGTCTCCTTTGGGGATTTTGTCTATTCTTTGCAAGAACTGGATTCATCTTTATGAAACCAAACTGATTTTGGAAGAGGGCGGTGGTCAGGGCGATATTCAAAGAAGTCTGGGCGTTATGCCTTTTGTTGCCAAAAAATTATCCGAACAGTGTCGCAAACTTCTGAAAGAAGAAATCCGAAAGAAAATTTTATTTTGTGTGGAATTAGATGAAGCTATTAAGTCCGGTCGGATGAAAGATACGCGAGCGCTGGAATTATTGATTTGTTAAAGAGGGGTTGAGTATAACATATGCGTCGATTCTTTATCTCGGAAGAACAAAGCAAACAGGCAGAACATAGGATGGTTACTTTGACAGGATCTGATGTGAATCATATTGTTCACGTTCTTCGCATGGGCAAAGGGGATTCCTTGATTTTGACTACTACCAATGGACAAGAGTTGTGTTGCGTTATAGAGGCAATTAGAGATGCGACCGTGGTATGCCGCGTTGTTTCAGTAGATGCCAATCAAACGGAACCCCGCGTGCGGGTTACGTTGCTCCAAGGAATTCCAAAGGGAGAGAAAATGGAATTGATTGTTCAAAAATCTGTGGAATTAGGTGTATGCAGTATTGTACCTGTTCAAACGGAAAGAACGGTTATGCGATTTCACACGCCGCAAGATGCCGTTAAGAAACAACAGCGTTGGCAGAAAATTGCGGAGGAAGCCTCTAAACAATGCGGTAGGGGGATCGTTCCCACAATTCATCCGGTTCAATCCGTGGAAGAAGCCTTGAAAGCCATTCCGGAACATACCCTTCGCCTGGTTGCCTATGAGAATGAACAGGAGAATTCTTTGAAAGAACGTATACGAAGTGCTGCTATGGAAGACAATATAGAAGATATCGCCGTTTTTATAGGTCCGGAGGGCGGAATAGCCTCTAATGAGTTTGCTTTGGCTGAAGCATACGGATTCAAAAGTACTTCTTTGGGCCGACGGATTCTGCGTACAGAAACTGCGGGAATTTCTGTTTTGGCGGCGCTTCGTTATGAATTTGAAGATTAAGAGAAAGGATTTTTTATATGTTGTTGGACGATATATTAGGACGTTTGCCCTATACAAAACAGGCACAAGGGGTACTCCGGACAGCGGAACAGGAAGCTGTTCTTTTGCATAGCCACGTAATCGGAACAGAACATATTCTTTTGGGACTTTCAAGTGACCATGACAGTGTCGCGGGCGCAATTCTTACTAAATACCATGTGGAGCCTGACAGTGTTCGCGGCATGATTATGAAATTAGCCGGCGTGGAGCAGCCTTGGGAGGGGGATCCATCTTCCAAAGAAGTAGGCTTTAGTGAGGCTGCTGCACGTGTACTTGCAAGAAGTGAGGAAATTGCAAAAGCTTTGTTTCCTCTAAAGGGTACCGGTGTTTTGATCGGAACAGAACATATTATGATTTCTCTTTTCAAAGAAACAGATAGCGTAGCCGTTCGCATTATGGCAGAACTAGGTGTTCGTGCAATTGAATTTTTTGCCGACTTGCAAGAAGCTGTACGAGGCAGGGAATTCGTTCATTTAGGTGGTGCAGTGGGGCAAAACGATTCCGGGGTGCCGACGGCTGTCTCCGGTGACGGCGGACAGGTTCAGCATGATTCCGGTGACGAACATACGCATACCAGCGTATTGGAACAGTTTGGACGTGATATGACATTGGCAGCTGTTTCCGGACGTTATGATCCTATTATCGGTCGTCATGAAGAAATGAATCGTTTGTTGCAAATTCTTTCAAGAAAGACCAAGAATAACCCTTGTTTGATTGGTGAACCTGGTGTAGGTAAGACGGCAATTGTAGAGGGGCTTGCACAGCGCTTGGCGGTCGGTCAAGTCCCGGATGGGATGCGCAATACGCGTTTAATTGCTTTAGATATGTCTTCTATTGTTGCGGGAACTAAGTATCGAGGCGAATTCGAGGAACGTATGCAGAAGATTATAGAGGAAGCGATTCTGGATAAACGTGTTATTTTATTTATTGATGAAATTCATA
>JAZRHX010000145.1:0-2009 GCA_045644985.1 Clostridia bacterium
TCTGCTGTAATCGTTGTAGCAGGGGACCAGGTTTCCGTAGGTGCTCAGAAGGCATGGGATATGGTCAGCAAGAGAAACTTGCCCAGAATGTTCTTTGTAAATAAACTGAATGAAGAACATTCCGATTTCGGTAAGTTGTATGCTTCTATGAGAGACGCTTTCGGTATTTCCTGTGTTACCTTGCAGATTCCTATCTTCCAGGATCGTACCTTGGTTGGTATGGTGGATACCGTGAAGATGATCGGTTACAAGATTGGTGCAGACGGTACGTTTATTGAGGATGAAATTCCGGAATCTGTTCGTGAGAAAGCAGAGAAAGTGCATCATGACTTGGCAGAAGCCGTTGCGGAGTCTGATGAAGTTTTGATGGCGAAATATTTCAGCGGCGAGGCATTTACCGTTGAAGAAATGATCGGCGGTTTGAAGAAGGCGATTTTGGATTGTAACTGTGCCCCTGTTTTGGTAGGCGCGGCCAATGAGAATACGGGCGTTAAGAAATTGATGGATTTCATTTTGGAATATATGCCCAGTCCTATTGACGCAGGTCCTCAACTGGCAACGGACAAGGAAGGTAATTTGTTGGAACTTCCTTTTGATCCCAACGGTCACCCGGTTGCGTTTGTATTTAAGACCATTGCAGATCCTTTCGTAGGACGTTTGTCTTTGTTCAAAGTATTCTCCGGTGTATTCAAGTCTGATAATATTATGTTTAATGCCAATAAAGAAGCGGATGAGCGGTTCTCTCAGGTATTTGCTTTAAGAGGTAAGAAGCAAGTCGCAGTGGAGGAAATTATTCCCGGTGATATCGGTGCCGTTGCGAAACTGACTTCTACGTCTACCAACGATACGTTGGGCAGCCGGAAGAAGCCTATGAAGATTGAACCCATTACCTTCCCAGAACCTCAAATGATGCAGGCAATCGTGCCCAAGTCAAGAGGAGACGAAGAGAAGATTATGAGCAGTCTTGCCCGTCTTGCCGAAGAGGATCCTACGTTTAAGTTTGGTTTGAATCCTTTTACCGGCGAGTCCGTTGTAATCGGTATGGGCGACCTTCATATCGATATTATTATGAGTAAACTGAAAGCTCGCTACGGCGTAAGCGTGGATATTAATGATCCCAAGATTGCCTACCGCGAGACCATTCGCAGAAAAGTCACTGCAGAAGGCCTTCACAAGAAACAGTCCGGTGGTGCCGGCCAGTACGGTAAGGTTGTTATCGAATTCGAGCCGGGTACCCAGGATGAATTGGAGTTCGCGGAGCGCGTATTCGGCGGCGCTGTGCCCAAACAATTCTTCCCCTCCGTTGAGAAGGGTCTTCAAGACAGTATTCAGAAAGGCGTTCTGGCAGGTTATCCCGTGGTTCGCTTGAAAGCCACACTGGTAGACGGAAAATATCACCCTGTTGATTCCAAAGAAGTGGCTTTCGTATCCGCTGCGCGCCTTGCTTTCCAAGAGGGTATGAAGCAGGCAAGCCCCGTATTATTGGAGCCCGTGATCACTGCGTATATTTACGTACCGGAGCGTTACATGGGTGACGTAATCGGTGATATGAATAAACGTCGCGGTCGTATCTTGGGTATGAATCCCAAGGCTGGTGGCATTCAAGAAATCGTGGCAGAGGCGCCTATGGCAGAGATGCAACGCTATGCCATCGATCTTCGTGCGCTGTCTCAGGCATACGGCAGTTACAGAACGGAATTTGCCCGTTATGAGGAAGTACCGGATCAGATTGCCAAGAAGATTGTGGAAGAGGCGGCAGTTCGTATGAAGGTGGACGGCGAGTAAGTCGAAAGTCACGGCTGAACGAAGGGGTTGCATATCGGCAGCCCCTTTTTGTTGTCCTGCTTTTGGGGATATTTGATAGAGAAACCGGCCTGTTTAAATCACAAGATCGTCTGTTCAAACATTCAGGCGCTGCTAAGTAGTTGCAACCCGTTGTGCATTTGTGATAAAATAAAAAATGTATTGTATAATCCTTTTTCAATATGCACCATAAAGGAGATGCTAGG
>JAZRHX010000146.1:0-1480 GCA_045644985.1 Clostridia bacterium
TTGACAGCAGTTGAAACAATCCGCCCATCAAAACGGTAACCACAAACAATACCGCCCCATTCGTCAAGACCGCGCGCCTACCGTATGCTATTCCCGCCGCAGATAATAATCCAAGTATCGCAATCCCCCAATATAACCAACCAACATACATCTCTTTCCTGCCATACAAAGCAACAACCGAAATCGTATCTAAAACCGTACTGCAAAACGCAGCTATAACAAATCTTCGTTTTCTTTTTCTGACATTTCGCCTTCTCAATATCACACCGGCAAGATACAGACACAGCAAATGTAACCAAAAACTTGTTGCCATGTAACTATCCAGATATAGTATTACCGTGTATCACCTCCTCGTTTTCCAATTCCATTATACATCATTTCAATAATAATCACTGTTTGAATTGGGAATTTTTCCCATATATAACCGCAAAAAGTTACGAAATACGACATATTTCGTAACTGCACGAAAAAAGACCACGCAGTTGCGTGGTCTTTTAAAACTCCATATTTACTTCTTCTTAGAAGAATAGTTCTGAATGAACGGCGGAATCTTAATCTTATCTTCATCACCGTTCGTTGCAGCGGATGTGTCCTGCTTTCCGAACATCGGATTCGTCGAACGTGTCGCAAACGTAGACGTACCGGCCGGCTTATACTCGGAAGTCGTCGGCTTCGGACGTACCGCATTCGGATCGAAGGTATAATCAAACTGCTCCATCGTACCGCGATCGGTCGGGGTCGGTGCTGCAGTATTGGTGGTAGAGAAATTGCTACGGCTCAAAAATCCCGGAAGAGAAACACCCGGAGTCTTTGCAGCAAACTGATTGCCTAAACGCGGCATCTGAGAACCGTTCTCCTGAAGACCGGTAGCGATAACGGTAATTACCGCCTGATCCTGCATGGTCTCATCATACATTGCACCGAAAATGATATTTGCATTTTCGCCGGCAAGTAACTGTACCTCGGTAGCAGCCTCATTTACTTCAATCAGGCTTACATCACCGGAAACATTTAAAATAACATGGCTTGCGCCCTGAATCTTCGTCTCCAAAAGCGGGCTGGATACTGCCTTATGTACTGCATCCAAACACTTCTGCTCACCGGAACCGACACCGATACCGATATGAGCCACACCCTTGTCCTGCATAACCGTCTGAACGTCCGCAAAGTCAAGGTTAATGAGTGCCGGGAGATTAATCAAGACGGTAATACCCTGTACACCCTGCTGTAAAACTTCATCTGCCTTACGTAAAGCTTCCGGCATAGAAGTACGACGATCAACAATCTCAAGAAGCTTATCGTTCGGAACTACAATTAAAGAGTCTACGTTCTGCTTTAACTTTTCAATACCGGATACTGCATTTGCCATACGAACCTTATGCTCGAAGGTAAACGGCTTTGTAACGATACCTACCGTCAAAATACCCATACCCTTTGCAATACCGGCAACAACCGCAGCCGCACCGGTACCGGTACCGCC
>JAZRHX010000147.1:0-2870 GCA_045644985.1 Clostridia bacterium
CTTGCTTCGAAGTAACAAGATAGCTACGATGGAAACAAATAAGTGAACACATTGCTCTGCAACTTGAGAGAATGCGGTAGGGGTCATATTCTTAAGTCCTTGCAGATAACCGCGGTAAGCTGAAAGAATTGCGCATAGGAAAATGTTTGGCGCAATCACAGCAATACCCAACCAAGATTCGGCATATCCCGTAGCATTCGCAATCGGTTTAGAAAAAAGCAAAAGCAACAACGTGAGTACGAAACCCATACCCAGCATCACATATCTAGCAATGTGGAAAGCGCGTTTAGAGCATCGATGGTCCTTTCCGGTCATTAATTCCGTTACAACTTTTGAAATCGCAACGGGAAGCCCTGCAGTTGCAAGCAAATACACAAAGGCAAAGACTTGATAAGCGGAATAATACACTTGATAACCGGCGGAACCGCCCATAAGGCTACGTATAATAGGAATAAAGAAAAGAGACAAAACCTTAACGAGTATTCCCGCAACAGAAAGAACGGCAAATCCCTTTGCCATTGACTGTTCTTTGATTCCTCGATTCTGCCTCATAATTTGCCCCCGCGTTTTACTATAACCATTTTATTATAATCCCGCCGGAGCAGTCCGTCAAATTTATTTTAGTAAAGAGGATATTCGATTCATCCATTTACCCATCAGCTCGTCACCATATTCCTCATTGAAACTTTCAACGTAAATATTAAGATTATCACGATCCCCGTCTGCGCAGATATGCATACAGCCTTTAGGGGTACGGAATACCAGTCCGTTTTCATTGGAATTTCCGTTACAGCATGCTTCCGCTCCGATTTGTCGCAAAATGGCTGCGCACTGCTTTCGTGGACAAGCTATAACGCGAGAACGTGTGTATACGGATTTTAAATCGGCGCTTTGTTTTTCTTTCACTGTCTCCTTCCACATAGAAGCTGCTAAATCAAGGGCAAAATCATCTGTGTACATCAGATATTCTTCATATACACCGGGGATATGCATTAATTTCTCCATTTCTTCCATAACATCGCCGGATTTTTCACCACAATGCACCACATAGCGCCCTTGTTCTTGCGCATAAGCCTCTGCGATTAAACCGTTATGGGATGGCACAAATATGGGGGCATCCGGATAGAGTGCTAAAACAATTTTTGCGATTAAACCGTTTCTTTCTTCTGCTGTATATTTTTTTCCGAAATAATCTAAAGAACGATAGGCACAAGGAAAGCGATGAATTAATTCACTGTAATAATATTCTTCCGGATTTTGAATGGATTCTACACAGTAATAATTTTTAACAGGACGTATATCCTTTGTTTTTGTGTAGATTCCGTGAAAACGACGACGTTCACTTCGATTTAAATCGTTTCCGTTCCCATTTAGCAACTTAATGCGCGAATCGGTTATATAAACACCACCGTCACAAATCCCCTTACGAATCATCCATCGCATAGCTGGTAAAGAGATTCCCTTTCCTTCCTTTATTTCCCGTCCGCATGCCAACAAGCCTGCTTGTACCGACACGCCAATTACAGAAGCACGGTTATTTCGCTGACAGACAACGGCAATTGTGGCGGCATCTTCAAAAAACATAGCAATGCAACCGCATAATTTTAATAGAAAATCATAGGATAATTCGCCCACTAATTCCGCATCCCCAAAATTACCGTTATTAGAAGGTTCTGTACTTTTCTGTATAGAACCCGTAATCGTGGTTCCCCGCGCAATTCGAATATGACCATCCACTTTTGCGTTTACAACACAAGCATGATCCTCTATTACAACCTGATTACCGATAAAAGAATTTTGTATAATGACATTTTCCCCCACGCAAACCTGGTCACACAAGACGCTGTTTCGAATAAGAGAATTCACGCCAACCGTTACATTTTGCCAAAACACATTGTTATTCTCAGTAGAGGAACTTAATCGAAGACAAGCGCTCAAATATGATTCAGGAGAGCCAACATCGCACCAAAAACCCTTTAATTCATAGACACGAATTTTCTTTCCTTTTTCTAAAAGCAATGGGAAAACATCTTTGGCAAAATCACAAGGAGTCATTCCCAAGGAGGCAATGATTTCTATAATTTCGGGTTTAATAATATATATCCCTGTGCTAACCAAATCCGTACATACTTGTTCCCACATAGGTTTTTCTACAAAAGCGCGCACATAATGTTGTTCATCCGTTATCAGGGTTCCAAATTCTCTAGGATCCTCCACACTGGAGGCCGCTATAGAAACGAGGCCATCCTGTCTATTGAAATCATCAATAAAGCCGCAAAGTTCCGCATCAATCACACAATCTCCACTGATTATTAGTGTATCTTCAGTGATAAACTCTTTACAATTGAATACACATCCGGCAGTTCCAAGCGGATGGTCTTCTTCTGAAAAACGAATCACGCAGTTAGGTCCGAAATCATGGACGTGAACAGCATTTTTGATTTGTTCTCCACGGTATCCTACGGTTATTATGATTTCATGTATCCCTGCATGAATCAACTGATGGATGATGCGAAATAAAAGAGGCTCTCCCAAAAACGGTACTAAAGGTTTTGGGAGCTCCTCGGTAAGTGGGCGCAATCGTGTGCCTGCGCCTCCGGCCAATATAACCGCCTTCATAAAATGACCACATCCTTTGAATGGTGTACAAAGGATATTTTTCAAAAAAAGGAATGTGTTTATACAAAGAAATTTCTGTAAAAATAGTCGCTTACAATTGAAGAATGGCTCTTCGGATTAAATCCAATGCGTGAATGACACTTAAATTTCGAATACGTTCACGGTTGCCGCTAAAATTAAATTCACGTACCATTTGAACGCCGGGTGCTGCAACACCAATATAAACTCTACCCACAGGTTCGTCGCCAAAC
>JAZRHX010000148.1:0-2105 GCA_045644985.1 Clostridia bacterium
ACCGTTGATGATTTGTTCTTCTGCTTCCTTCTCGGAAAGTCCCAAAGTCATCAGTTTCTCTAATTGCTCTCCCGCAATCTTGCCGATGGCCGCTTCGTGGATCAAACTTGCATCTACAGAGTTAGCCACAATCTGGGGAATTGCGGACACCACTGCCTCGTCCATTACAATCGCGTCGCACTCGCTGTGTCCGTGACACAAATTGTTTCCGCGAATATTGGAAACGAATACTTGGGTGGAGCGGTCTTTGGCAACGGAACGGGAAACAATGTTGGCAGAAGAACCTTTGCCATTTAAATCTACGGTGAAATCCGTACCGGCGTGTTGCACACCGTGGGTCATAATCTTCTCGCCCACAATCAAAGTAGCCCCTTCTTCCAAAGTGGCCTTTGTAATGCGGTCTGTGGAATCTACGCCTTTAATCTGCACCGTTTCCATTTCTAAATAACTGTTCTTTGCCATTTCCACAATGGTGGTGGGGTTCATTACGTTGGTGCCCTCTCCGGTGCTCTCGCCGTAGTGTTTCTCTACGTATTTCACCTTAGCGTTCTTCTCTAAGTGGAACGCGTGAATGCCGTCGTGACGGGATTCGGAACAACCTTTATTGTGAATACCGCAACCGGCTACGATGACCACGTCTGCCGCTTCTCCAATGTAAAAATCATTGTATACAGTATCCTGAAGTCCGTCTTGTGTTACTACCACAGGAATATAAATGGTCTCGCCAAACGTACCGGGCTTAATGCGAATATCAATACCGGGTTTATCAATCTTGGGCGTGATCTCTACGTTCTCGCTGCTGGCTCTCCCTGCGGAAGTGCCGTTGGCGCGAATATTGAAAGCCCCCGTGGGCACGTCGCTGATGCCGGCAATGGTTTCTAATAAATTTAAGTCTGTTTGATTTAAGTCTAACATCGTCGTCACCTCACATCTTATTCTTCATCACGGAACAGGTCTGCCCGTCGCAGAATAAACCGGGAAGAATCTGTCCTTTATCGCCGGTCTTCTCCACCTGGCCGTTGGCGATGACGATAATCCGATCTGCAATGTTCAAAATTCGCTCTTGGTGGGAGATAATTAAAATGGTGCCTCGTGTTTCCGCCCGCATTTTCTCGAAAGCAGCAATCAGATTGTTGAAACTCCAAAGGTCGATGCCGGCTTCCGGCTCGTCAAATACAGTAAAGCCTGTCCCGCGGGCAAGCACCGTAGCAATCTCAATTCGTTTTAACTCGCCGCCGGAAAGACTGGCGTTGACTTCGCGGTTGATATAATCTCTTGCGCAAAGGCCAACTTCGGAAAGGTAAGCGCACGCTTCTGACACGCCGATATCCTTGCCGGAAGCTAACGTAATCAAATCCTTAACGGTGATCCCCTTGAAACGCACCGGCTGCTGGAATGCGTAACTAATGCCGGCTCTGGCTCTGCCTGTAATATCCAAATCCGTAATATCTACCCCGTTAAAATAAATCTTACCGGAGGTGGGACGGTACAGTCCCGCAATAATCTTCGCTAGCGTGGATTTACCGCCGCCGTTAGGCCCTGTAATCACGGAGAAGCCGTCGTCAATTTCTAAGTTAATATGATTTAAAATCTCTTTCCGTCCCGTTTCAGTTTGCGCGGAAAATGAAATGTCTTCTAATATCAGCATCTTATCTTCAACTGCCTTTCGGTATAATAAAATGTACCAAGCTAAATTATACCGAAATAGGCAAAATAGTCAAGGTAAAAAGGATTGAAATCCCCGTCGTTCTGCGATAATATACAAGTATCTTACAGGCAGGAGTTTGGCAGATGACACCGGATTATAAAATATATCAATATGATACGCTTCCTTCTACGAACCAAACCGCTATGGAAATGGCGGCAGAAGGTGCACCGGAATGGACTGTGGTGGTAGCCGGGCACCAAAGTGCCGGCCGCGGCCGATTGAATCGAAAGTTCTATTCGCCTGAGGGAACCGGGTTATATATGAGCGTTATTTTACGCCCCCAAATTGCGCCTGCTGAGGCACTGAAAATTACCGCTGCCGCTGCCGTGAGCGTGGCGGAGACGTTAGAGACGTTGTTCGGCGTTTGTGCGGAAATTAAGTGGGTCAACGATATTTT
>JAZRHX010000149.1:0-4778 GCA_045644985.1 Clostridia bacterium
GTTTCCACGCCCTTTTCCAGCAACGCACGGGTTAAATAGAACAAAGGACATACGCCTAAGCCGCCACCGATCAAGTCAACTTTCTTCACGTCTTTCAAGTTGAAACCATTGCCGAACGGTCCAAGTACGTTGATAACGTCCCCGGCTTTCTTCTCTGCCAATAAATGTGTTCCCTTGCCCTTCACTTCCAAAATCAAGCGAAGTACAGGACGACCCTCGTATACGGTCACGTCACAAACACTGATGGGACGCCGCAAATACGTGTCTCCGCCGCAAGTCACCTGAAAAAATTGACCGGGACGAATTTCTTCCGAAACGTCAGCAATGTCCAGCAGCATAGACACAATATTGGGAAGTAAATGTTCTGTGTGCAATAAAGGTAAATTATATTCCGCCATTTTACCCAAAACCCTTTCTTAGGAAATCGCCGCCATAATGGCCTTGCTCATCTCAGCAGCCTCATCCCGAGCCGCCAAAGCGTACTGTTCTTCTGTGAACTTGCCGGCACGCTTGTCAGCCTTATAAGCATACATAATGCTGCGGGAAGCGTTTACAATGGCGCCCAAACCGTCTTTGTTAAAGTTCACGGATACAGAGCGAGCATCGCCCCCTTGTGCGCCGTAACCGGGCACTAAGATAATTGCGCGCGGCATTTTCTTTCGAAGATTCTCTGCTTCTTCCGGATACGTAGCACCCACAACGGCACCTACAGAAGAATAACCCATCTTACCTATGCAAGATGCACCCCATTCATCCACCAATGTTGCTACGGTTTCACAGATGGTAAGACCGCTTTCCGTCTTCAAATCCTGAAGCTGTCCGGAAGATTTATTGGAAGTCTTTACCAAAGAGAAAATACCTCTACCATTCTCTTCGCACAATTTGACAAAAGGCAGAATGCCATCTGCACCCAAATAAGGGTTTACGGTAAGTGCGTCGCAATCGAAAGCACCTTCTTTAATGGGCATATTGGCATCTTCCACAATACTTTCAGACTCTAAGGTTTCCAAATATGCCTTTGCATAGGCTTCCGATGTGGTTCCGATGTCGTTTCGCTTACCGTCTGCAATGACGATCATGCCTTTGGATTTTGCGTAATCCACCGTGGCTTTAAAAGCAATCAAACCGGCAATGCCGTACATTTCATAGTAAGCAAGCTGAGGTTTTACCGCAGGAACTACGTCGTAAAGCGCATCAATCAGTCCTTTATTGAATGCAAACAATGCAGAACCTACGCTCTTATATTTCTTCTTAATACATTCCGGAATTTTATCATAATTGGGATCCAAGCCGGCAACCACCGGACTCTTCATGTCTTGAATCTTTCCAAGTAAACGATCTGCAAAATTCTCCATGATTAAATCCTCCCATCTACAATCGTGTGTACCACACTGCCCTTTAAATTCCAACCGTCATAAGGCGAATTCTTGCTCTTGGACAAGAAATCCGCTACGCGTACCGTATATTCTTTATTCAAATCTACCACGGTGATGTCAGCGCATTCTCCTTCTTCCAAACGAGTGCCAACGCCCAAAATCAAGCCGGGGTTCAAAGACATCTTCTCCACCAACTGAGCAAGCGTCAATTTACCGGTTTCTACCAAGTATGTGTAAGAAAGACCGAAAGCCGTTTCAAAGCCCACCAAACCGTTTGCCGCCTGCGCAAATTCCACACGCTTCTCATCCACGTGATGGGGTGCGTGGTCGGTTGCAATACAGTCAATAGTGCCGTCCTGTAAACCGGCGATAATGGCTTCTAAATCTTCCTTCGTGCGAAGAGGTGGATTCACTTTCGCATTGGTGTCATAGTTCCCTACAGCTTCTTCTGTGAGGGTAAAATAGTGAGGACATGTCTCACAGGTAACCTGCACGCCTCTTGCCTTAGCTTCACGAATTAACTCCACAGACAGTTTCGCACTGACGTGAGCAATGTGCACCGGCACGTTTAAGTACTCTGCTAAGATTAACTCACGGGACACCATATTGGTTTCCGATGCCCAAGGATTCCCGCGAAGGCCCAGCACCGTAGCCGTGTAACCTTCGTTCATGTATCCATCGTCCACCAAATCCAAATCCTCACAGTGGGAAATAACCGGCAAATTAAATTGAGCGGCGTACATCATGGCTTTCTTCATTAAAGAGGATGAAGAAACCGGGCGACCGTCATCGGATACCGCCACAATACCGGCTTCCTGCATATCCCCCATTTCAGCCAGCTCCTGACCTTGAAGGCCTTTCGAAATAGCGCCGATGGGATAAACCTTCACACCGCCTACCTCTTTCGCACGGCTGGTAATCGCCCGAACAATGGCGCTGTTATCTACAACCGGCTTGGTGTTAGGCATACAAGCAACACCGGTGAAACCGCCTGCTTTTGCAGACTTGGTTCCGGATTCAATATCTTCTTTGTATTCAAGGCCCGGTTCTCTTAAATGGCAGTGCATATCAATCAATCCGGGGAATGCTGTGAGACCTGTGCAGTCCATCACTTCTGCATTAGAGTCATTTTGTGTCTTTGCCTCTGCAATCTTCACAATGCGGCGGCCTTCAATCACAATATCGCATACTTTGTCTAAATTTGCGCCGGGATCCACGGCCCGGACATTTTGAAGAATTAACATAATCTATCTTGCCCCTTTCTTATTTACTGGTCAGCAAGTGCAGCACAGCCATACGCACCGCCACACCGGAATGAACCTGTTCATTGATTGCGGAATTATCTGCATCAATGACGCTGGTGGTCAATTCCAAACCTCTGTTTACAGGCCCTGGATGAAGAACAATACAATCCTTCGCCGCATGAGAAAGCACCTCAGGGCCAATACCAAAGTACTTAGAATATTCTCTTCCCGTAGGGAACAAGGCTTTCTTCTGACGTTCTAATTGAAGTCTCAATCCCATTACAACGTCCGCTCCCTGAACAGCTTCCGTTACGTCCTTAGCCAAACGTACGCCGGTTTGTTCGATATTTGCAGGAAGCAAAGTAGAGGGCGAAGATACGACAACTTCGGCGCCCATCTTTTGAAGTCCCCAAATATTACTGCGAGCCACGCGACTGTGCAAGATATCTCCCGTAATAGCCACGCGAAGACCTTTCAAACTGCCTTTATGATTGAGAATTGTAAGCATGTCCAAAAGGGCTTGGGTAGGATGCTCATTCATACCGTCACCGGCATTGACCACAGAACAATTTACGTACTGCGAAAGTAAATGAGGTGCACCGGACATAGAGTGACGCATCACGATGACGTCAGTGCCCATTTGTTCAATGGTCCGTCCCGTATCAATCAGCGTCTCGCCTTTGGTTACGCTGCTGGCGGACGCGGAAATATTGGCAGCCGTCGCTCCCAGATATTTAGATGCCATTTCAAAAGAAAGACGGGTTCTGGTGCTGTTCTCATAGAAGAGGGTCACCACAGACTTGCCTTGCAAATGAGAGGCTTTTTTGTTGTCAGAATCCAAAATCTTGCGCATTTCCTTCGCTGTATCCAAAATCAATTGGATTTCTTCAGCCGGAACGTCTCTAAGTCCTAATAAATGTTTCGATGTAAGACTGCTCATGTTATCCCTTCACCTCTGCCTTTAATACTACACGATTTGTATTGTCAATTTCTTGTAACTCTACGCTGACGGTTTCGCTGCGACTGGTAGGCACGTTCTTTCCCACGTAATCCGGTTTAAAAGGAAGTTCCCGATGACCTCTGTCAATGAGCACCGCAAGTTGAACACGTTCCGGTCTTCCTGCATCAAACAAAGCCTCTACCGCCGCCCGAGTCGTTCTGCCGGTATAGATTACGTCGTCTACCAACACCACGGTCTTTCCTTCGATAGACACCTGGAGGGGATGTTTGCGCAATACCGGTTGAGAGGCCATCTTGCTTAAATCATCTCGGTAGAAAGTAATATCCAACACGTCAAGCTCCGGTTTAACCGGTTCAAAGCTTTGAATTTCCCGGGCAATGCGTTCTGCCAAGGGAACACCCCGTCTTTTGATACCCACCAGAACCAAATTATCAACGCCTTGATTATACTCTACGATTTCATGGGCAATACGACAAATGGCCCGATTCATAGCCGGTTCATCCATCAGTACCACTTTCTCATCAAAGCGTATTTCCATTCTAGCCTCCCATTATGTTCACAAAAAAACTCCCCCGTTTGCTTGTCCGCGCTGATTCGCGCTCAACAATTTCGAGGAAGCAACTGCTCCGTTTCAAAATACCTTGACTGCCTCGCAGGACAAACTTAAAGGTGCTATTTGGTTCTTGAACAAGTATAATACGGACGTGGGGAAAAGTCAAGGGTGAGGCGCCTCTAAAAAGCGGAGAATATTTTGCATTTCTGCCTTCACGATGACCACGTCTCCCCCCGCATGAACTACTCGGTTATAAGGGATAATCAGTTCACGACATCTTCCAAATCCCTCTATGTAAGATGGCTTTACCCGTACCATAATAGCTTTGATACTGCCATCTTGTAAATCTACATCCGCATCACAAACATACCCAATTCTCCGTCCGTCTTCCAAATTAATAACTTCTTTTCTTCTCAACGCGCTTAGCCTTCCCACACAATACCTCCTCTAAATGTATTTTCTCAAATGCTTTAATGCATTTTTCTCCAAACGGGATACTTGTGCTTGACTAATACCGATTTCTTCCGCCACTTCCATCTGTGTTCTTCCGTCAAAAAAGCGCATATTTACAATAGTTTGCTCCCGATCAGTTAAACGGCGCATGGCCGATTCAATGGAAAGTGTTTGTTCCCAACCGTCTGCTG